>CAZXSQ010000282.1:595-9200 GCA_964643335.1 uncultured bacterium | reverse complement strand
CAAGGGATTCGAACCCTCGACCCCTACCTTGCGAAGGTAGTGCTCTCCCAGCTGAGCTAGCGCCCCATTGAGCAACAAAATACGGGCAACGAGGCCCGCGATTATCTAAAGTATAGCGGTTTCAATATTACAGAAAAGCCCCGTTTTTTGAACTTAAGAGCCTTTTACCGCATAAAATGAAGGCCGATTCTCCAACCTCTGCTTAGAGCGGGAAGCTGCGCGATTGTACCATAAATGTTGTAAGAGAGGTTTCACCACATTCCGGATATTGGGACGTTCGACGATCATATCGATCATCCCCTTTTCCAGCAGGAACTCGGACCGCTGAAATCCTTTTGGAAGCTGTTGCCCGATGGTTTGCTCGATGACACGCGGGCCGGCAAATCCAATCAACGCTTTTGGTTCAGCAAGAACCACATCTCCTAACGCAGCGAAACTTGCCGCGACCCCTCCCATGGTGGGATGAGCGATCAGCGATATAAAAGGAATTCCATGTTTTTTCAATAAAGCGATAGCTGTACTGGTTTTTGCCATTTGCATGAGTGACAACACTCCCTCATGCATGCGGGCACCTCCACCACCGGTGGAAATAATGAATAACGGGAGTTCATCGTTTAAGGCTCGTTCGGTAGCCCGGGTTATTTTTTCACCCACAACCGATCCCATGCTTCCACCCATGAACGAGAAATCAAGAGCGACAAAAATTATAGGGGATTCATCTATTTCAGCACGGCCGGTAACTACTCCCTCGTTTCGCCCAGTTTTTTCTTGTGCGCTCCGCAGTTTTTTGTCATAACCGGCAAAATCAAGCGGGTTTTTGGAAGCTAAATTGGAATCGAATTCTTCAAATGATCCCTCATCCAGGGTAAGAGCAATACGTTCTTCGATGGGAAGAACATAATAATGATTGCATCGCGGGCAGATGTGATAATTTCGCTTAATCTCTTCATTGGTGATATATTCTTCACATTTATCACACAGCCGCCAGATACCCTCGGGCATGTCTTTTTTCTTCTTAACATTGCTGATGGTCGTAAATTTTGTTTTCTTTCTGAACCAAGCCACTGGGTGTCTCCTTATCTCTTAATATTTAACAGATCCAAATAAATTTCAAAATCCCCTCAATCCCAACACCCATATCTAGCGTTCGTTTTCATTTTTATGAAGAATGTCCACAAAGGGACGCAAAAACTTCGCCACCACTCTTTCATGCATCTGGTTGGTTTCTTCAATCAGCCTGACGATAGCACTCCCCACCACCACACCATCCGCATAGGCGGAAATGGTTTTGGCCTGTTCAGGAGTCGATACACCAAATCCTACCACAATTGGCAGATTAATGATAGAGCGAACTTTTTGTATGTTCTCAGCTAGATCGGCGGAAATATCTTTCTGTTCACCGGTTACTCCGGTACGTGAGACATAATATACAAATCCACGTACGGAACCGGCAATTGCGCGAATTCGATCTTCTGTACTTGTCGGGGCAATTAAATAAATCAATGCGAGATTGTATCTATCCAATTCTTCACGAAAATCGTCGGCTTCCTCCGGTGGCAAATCCGGCACGATTACTCCGTCAACACCGGCTCGGGCCGCTTCCTCGGCAAAGGCAGCCAGACCGAAATGGTAAAATAGGTTGTAATAAGTCATAATAATGATCGGTGTTTCGGTATACAGCCGCATAGTTTCAACAGAGTTGAGCAGTTTTTTCAGAGTTAGCCCCTGCCTTAAAGCACGTTCTGCTGCTTTTTGTATAACTGGCCCGTCCGCCAAGGGATCGGAAAAAGGCATCCCCAATTCGATCAGATCAACATCGATACCCGATAAAGCCCTGACGATTTTTTCCGTTGTTCCCAGATCGGGATCCCCCGCCATGATATACGGAATGAGAACATGTTGATTTCTCTCTTTGCGGTGTTGAAACACTTGTGCAATAGCAGCGGTCCCCCGCTGTATGCTTAAACCTGCGTTACTCATTCCACGACACCTTTCAGATAATTTGAAGCAGATTCGACATCCTTATCTCCTCTACCGGAAAGATTCATAATGATTGTCTCTTCTTTGTTCAATGAAGAGGCGAGTTTAATCGTATGCGCAATGGCGTGAGCAGATTCCAGGGCGGGAATAATCCCTTCTAATTCGGCCAATGTTTTAAACGCATCCAAGGCTTCATCATCGGTGATTGACACATAGTCGGCACGTTTGCTGTCCTTATAAAAACAATGTTCCGGCCCGACACCAGGATAATCCAAACCCGCTGAGATTGAGTGAGCCAATGAAATCTGACCATGGTTGCTTTGCAGGAGATAAGAAATCGATCCATGCAATACCCCGACGTTTCCTGCACATAAGGTTGCCGCATGTTGTTTTGTATTGAGTCCGCGTCCGGCAGCCTCCACACCGATAAATTTGACCTCTTTATCGTGGTAAAAAGGATGAAACAATCCCATTGCATTGCTTCCGCCACCGACGCAGGCAATCAGATAGTCCGGCAATTTGCCTTCGATTTCATGAAATTGTTTTTTGGTTTCTTCGCCAATAATCGTTTGAAAATCACGCACCATTTTTGGATAGGGATGCGGTCCGGCAACCGATCCAATAACATAATGGGTCGTTCTTACATTTGTTACCCAATCCCGAAGAGCCTCGTTCATAGCGTCTTTCAGGGTTTTTGATCCATTGGAGACTGAAACAACATCCGCACCTAGCAGTTTCATTCGAAACACGTTCAGGCGCTGTCTTTCCGTATCTTCTTCGCCCATATAAATGCAGCATTCAAGGCCAAAAAGTGCGGCGGCGGTGGCGGTGGCGACTCCGTGTTGACCTGCCCCGGTTTCGGCGATTATCCGTTTTTTACCCATTCGGACGGCAAGCAAAATCTGGCCGATCGTATTATTGATTTTATGAGCCCCTGTATGGGCCAGGTCTTCCCGTTTGAGATATATTTTCGCCCCCCCCGCTTTTTCCGTTAAACGTTTGGCAAAATACAGGGGGGTCGGTCTGCCCACGTAATCTTTTAACAACGCTTTTAAATCTTTGTCGAACTGAGGATCTTTTTGTGCGTCTTCCAACGCGGCCTCTAATTCAAAAAGAGCAGGCATCAACGTTTCGGGGACAAACCGTCCACCATAAGCGCCAAATCTTCCCCGTTCATCCGGGTAATGAATTGTTGATTTAGAATGGATTTGATCGATAACCATATGACAAGTACAATCCAAATTATTATAAATATACGTGCTACCGTTACCTATGAAATAATTTTAAATGGCTGTTTGCTGATTCGGGAAGAGTAAACTAGATAAACAAACTACAGTATGAACGGAAACACAATGTTCAGTTTATTTGACTCTTTTGAACGGCACTTTTACTTAACCAAACATTACAATTGAAACTATATACATTTACAGTGTAGTGTCTCTGTTCTAAAAAACTAAGTCCCCTTTGATTTTTTCTACTGCACAATTACCATTTTATTAGGCTTATTTAGTAATAAAAAGCGTAATTATTGCACTTAAGTATCAATATTGTCAAGACTTTCAGTTATTCAGCTCCATAGGATAACGAATGATTTCCCTTAACACATCATCAAGGATTCTTTAAAACATGAAATTTTACGATCAAATTGCCAGAACATATGATTTTTTTATTGATTGGCAAAACCGGATTAAAAGAGAAGATCCGTTTTATCAGCATTTGTTTCGGGAACGGCTTGCGAAATCCATTCTCGATTTGGGATGCGGCACAGGTGGGCACGCCATGCATTGGGCTGAAATGGGCTACAACGTGATCGGGATTGACAGTTCTAAAGAGATGATCGCCTACGCCAAGCAGATGTCCGAGGAAAGAGATATCGATATTGAATTTCAATGCATGAGGCTCAACCACTTTGCCACCCCATTGCAGCAGGAATTTGATACCATTATATGTGTGGGGAATACTATTTCACACATTCTTGAAAGAGCTGATCTTTTGAAGCTATTTCAGGAATCGGTAAATGCACTTAAAGAAACCGGTATTGCTGTTTTTCATACGTTGAACTATCGGCGAATTGTCGATGTCAAAAAGCGTGATTTTCCTGTAATTTCCAGAACCGTAGGGGATAATGAATACGTTTTTATACGCTTTTACGATTTTTTAGAACAACACCTTGAATTTAATTATGTCGTGGCGTGTCGAGAAAACGGCGAATGGTCATCCCGCAGTCATCAACTTAAACACCATCCCTGGATGAAAGACGAATTGATATCCACCGCGAAAGAGGCTGGATTTACCGCCATCCTGGCCTATGGCGGCTACGATTTCTCAGAATTTGACCTGGATAAAAGTGATAATTTATTGCTGGTTTGTGAACTTGGTGAAGTCGATTAAAAATCAAAGTGAGCCGGTATAACGGCTATGCACACTATTCTGTAAGTTTGCTACATCCTGCTTGTCCAAATTTCCAGGACCCGACTTTAATGCAGAGGCCGTAGCACAAACAATGCCTTGCCGGAACATCTCTTCGGCGGAAAGACCTTGTTTCATCGCATAGACCATCCCTGCAATCATTGTGTCCCCGCAACCGACCGTATCGACGATTTTCGTTTGATCTATATCGACTGTTAAACGCCATACCCCCTCATCGCAACCGGCAAGCATCCCCTTTGCACCAAAGGAAACCACTATAAATGGAATCTTGAAGGAATGATGAATTCTGTGCAAAACCGCAAACTCATCTTGTGGTGAGGTTATTTCTTTTTGTGCAATTTCTTCCGCTTCATGCTGATTGAATTTAATCAGATAGGGATGAGCGTTAAGCCCTTGCCTTAACGGTTCACCACTTGAATCCAAAATAACTGTAACCCCTTCGCACTTGAAGCGGTTGATCATTTTGCCATAGATGTTTTCATCAATTCCCGGTGGAACGCTGCCTGAAAGAATAACGATATCTTCGTTTGTAAGCATCTTGGATAAGTTATCTGTTAATTGATCCGCAAGTGAATTCTCTATAGTTTCTCCCCTTGTCTGAATGTGGGTGATCTTATTTTCTTGAGTTTCCAATATCGTACAATGCCGCCTTACAGTAAATTGATCACAAACAGAATGCAAAGTAATGGAGCGCCGGTCACACTCTTGTTTGTAAACTGGCATGTCATCACTTCCAAGAAGCACATGCGTATGAGAATTGACATCGAGGCTGCTCAAAGCGTATGAAACATTAAGCCCCTTACCGGCTGGAATTCGTGAAAATTCATTACAGCGGAACGTTGTTCCTTTTTCAAAACTGCCTACCCTGTAAATCAAGTCGATAACGGGATTTAATGTAACGGTATGAATTGTTTTCATGAACAAACCCGGATAAATTTGTTAGCCAATTGTATATAAAAACTTGGACTCCAGTCATTAAAGTTTACAGGAAAAACAAAAACCGCACAACGAAAAAAACTCCGATGATTCCTGAAAAAACTGAAACGGAAAACTACTCTAGTCCTACTCCTGCAAAATATGCCGATATCTTGGCCATCGGTTTTGGAACAACTGTAGCCATGTGGACAGTAGGTTACCTCTGCCGCTTGCCGCCTGCATTGGTTCCCAGCAAGGTGCTGCTCTTTTTTATGCTGGCTTGTTTAGTGATCGGCGGATTCGTAAGTGGGCGTTATACGAATCGTGGATTAGCGGATTGGGTTGTTATTGCCGTACTTTCTTCAGTTTTGAATTTACTTATTATCGGTAGTCTTCTAGGAGGTGAAAATCCCAACCAGATAATCCCCTCCGCTTTATGGTGGATTCCGGGATCGATTATCATTTCTATCTGTTTGGTGGTGGTTGGCGCACTGGTAGGCTCCCGATTTCCTCATCCCCAAAAAACTTCTATGAATTGGACGAATAAGTTCTCAATTGTTGCCGCTGTGGCTACTTTTTTATTGCTGTTTATCGGAGGAATTGTCACCAGTTACGAAGCAGGACTCGCTGTTGTGGACTGGCCGAATTCATTTGGCTATAACATGTTTCTTTATCCCCTCTCCAGGATGACCGGCGGTGTTTATTATGAGCACGCCCATCGGCTTATGGGATCGCTTGTCGGTTTGACCACTTTGGTACTGGCAATACACATACAATTCACGGATAGCCGCAAGTGGTTGCGTCAATTAACCTGGCTGGCTTTAATCTTGGTTATCGTACAAGGAATATTAGGTGGTTTGCGTGTTACAGGGTATTTCACCCTGAGCACCGTGGAGACCGAACCGAACATCACGTTGGCCATTGCTCATGGTGTGATCGGGCAGGTTTTCTTTGGAATGATCATCGCTTTGAGTGTATTCACTTCCTCTACCTGGATTAATAGCGGTGAACCGCTGAAGAGGAAATCTGTAAGTACGGATAGAGTTTTATTGATTGCCCTGATTGTGTTATTGATTATCCAACTCCTGTTGGGAGCCATTTTACGGCATATTTCCAATTTTTTACTGATTCACATTTCCATGGCCGTTATTGTCACTGCAATGACCGTCACTTGCGGGGTTCGAGCGTGGGGATTGTATGAAGGTGTCACGATCATACAACGTCTTGGTTTAACTCTGATGGCCTTCATCGGTATTCAGATTATTCTTGGGATTGGAGCATTGGCCGTGACCGGAGATGAAATGATATCCTCTCCCACTCCACTTCAAGTATTTGTGGCTACGGCTCATCAAGCGGTTGGAGCCTTATTGCTGGCTTTTTCTGTCATGCTCCTGCTTTGGACGCACTGTCTCCTCACACCGCAAGAATAAAATGGCTGATTGATTTTACACTTCTATGAGGCCGAATAACTTATTCAAGGCGTTAATGGTTTTTCCCAAAGCCGCTTCGTTATCCATTTGATTCAGTTCTTGATTGAAAGGCTCACAAGTGACCGGCCCGTCATATTTCATTTTGGCCAAGACATTGATGAATCCTTTTAAGTCAATAACTCCGGTGGCCAAAGGTAATTCCCGTTTGTTATCGATTAATTCATCGATAGAAACACCTTTTGGTGCGTCATTGACATGGACATTGACGATGTCTTCGTTGGTGAGCTGTTTGATTTCTTCGAGAGTACCATGGGAGGTATGCCAGTGCCATGCATCCAGCAGCAGTCCAACATTTCCCGTGCCAATCGCATGTGCCAGTTCCATCATTTCCGGTTGGGTATGGATAAAAGGAAAGCGAAATCGATTTAGAAATGTCCGTGGTCCCACAAATTCCAAACCAAGCCGAATTTCATGATCGTTTAAAATTTTTGCAGCTTCCTTCAATCGCTTGCGATGGCGCTCAAAGTTTTCCCGGTAGGTCAATTCATTATGGCCAGATAAAATCCAGGTCGAAATTCGGTTTACACCAACGCTTTGTAAAATTTTGGCTCGCTGAGGGAGTAGGGCCATATCATCCTTGAATTTGGATTCATCTTTTCTGAAATCCACCGGTAATCCGCTCACTCCGAACCGAATCTCCTTTTGTTTCATTTGATCGACGAGGTCTTGTCTTTCGCTTTCATCCACTTTTTC
Organism: uncultured bacterium; assembly: GCA_964643335.1. GTDB lineage: Bacteria > Hinthialibacterota > Hinthialibacteria > Hinthialibacterales > Hinthialibacteraceae > CAZXSQ01. The sequence goes on along the minus strand of CAZXSQ010000282.1, from coordinate 1,692 downwards.
CAATTCATGAATATGAGCATTAACTCCTTCAAAACCAAATTGAGCTGCATACTCGATTGCTTGAACCTGATTCGCCTTGACTCCGATATGACCGCAGCCAAGATTTTTAAACATTTTGATTCGGTTGCTTGAAACAGAACCTCTAGCCGCTACGGAAACTCCCGCTGCGATTCCCGTAAGGGCCAATGTTGAGATTTTGGTAAATTCTCTACGGGTAACCTCGCCATTTGATAACATGGTTTTCTCATTCATTTTTTCTGATGTCCTTTCATAGAGATAAAACTATCCCACTTTGTAAACGCTATATGGATTTTACACGTTTTACTTCTATACTTGTCAACCTTATTTGGCATTCTTGAAAGTTTTTACAAATAAAAAGAAAACCCCTATTTACAAATGGGTGGTATTTCGATAATAAATATGTAGTGTATTTATGCATTAGGAGGTGATTGCCGTGATAGGATTGAGGTTTTTAATGATTATCACTTTCTTGTTGCAGGTAAGCCAAATGGCAAAGTCTGCTGAAAGAAACCAGACCCCTGAACCGAGGTCATATGCTGAGCGTTATAAAGATGCCTACGATCCCGATACTTATGTTGATCATTACGAACGAAACAACATGCGGTTCCCCAATAGAAACAACATAGATAGAAGAATACCCCGTGAACGCAGTGATGATTTGTATTCCGGTTCAGTGGTTGATATGCCTGATATGCCAAAAGTATACGCGAACAAGCCTCGGCAAATTGCTGCCCCAAAAATACCGGCTCGATCGGCTCCACGAAGTTTTGTACAACCCACTAATTTTGTTCCTTTCTCAACCTATTTTTCTGCATTCATGAGAAGGGTACTTCAAACTCAAATCATTGAAAACTCAAGAAAAGAAGAAAAAGAATATATATCCTCCACAGAATCGCCGGAAAGACCTGAAGCATTCTATTCACAAAAAGAAGAGGAACCGGAATTGCGATCTCCGGCTGATCTTCTTTTTGAACAAGGTTTGGAATTGATAGAAGATCGAAATTACAATGAAGCCATCAATGCCTTTGAAACATTGATGGAAATTTCGCCGGACAATAAAAAAGTCATTGCCGCCT
>CAZXSQ010000282.1:0-585 GCA_964643335.1 uncultured bacterium | reverse complement strand
CGCCTATGGCATTACCCTTTTTGCTGCCGGAGACTACAGTCCCGCACTTGAAGCAATAAAAAAAGGAATGAAGGATTCAGTTGGTGTAAAAGCTGCTCTGGATTCCCTATACGATGCTTTTTTCAGCAAAATGAACTTTCATGTTCATCTTAAAAAGTTGGAATTGCATATTAAGAAAAATCCAGAAGACCAAAATGCAGTTCATCTTTTTGATCTTTTGTCCAATAGTGTGGCTTCTAAGAGTTGATTGTTTTTACTTTTTCAATTCGGTAGGCAGAGCAGAATAAAGCAAGTATATATAAAAACGAACTACATCGGATGAATGATTAGACCATCAAATCTACCACTGTTCCCAAACCCTTGGGATTCAGTCTTGGTATATCGTTTTCCTTCGCCTGGTTTTGAAACTTGTCCTTTTTTCTATCCGGGAAAGCGGAATCGGCCATCTCTTTAAAATGCTCATCTACAAAGTGAGAGGTTCTCTCATAAAATTGGGCCAAATTTTGTTGTAACTCATTGACAGGCTTTGGCCGAAACAAACTGTTTGTATTTACCGGATTATTTTGGACAGTGTTGACTGTCATT
>CAZXSQ010000281.1:0-9217 GCA_964643335.1 uncultured bacterium | reverse complement strand
CTTTGGAAATTTTGCCGCTGGTTTCGGTTCAAAATCCTGAACAAGCCTACAAAGCCGCTAAAGGTGATCATGATGTATTGATCATGTATGCCGCCTATGGAGGAGTTAGTACTCTTGAAGCACTGACCAACCCGGATAAATGGACTATTGTTTTTGTGCGCCATAAATCCGGACCGGTTTATCTGTGGTACGAAATTGTTTCCAACCGCTTTTTACGGAAAACAGTGGATGAATTCGGTCAGCCGGGAGTGGGTACCAAGGATGTTGTGGTGGATAAACCCAGTGAGTTATTATGGCGCTTGAGAGCACTTTCCGGTGTAAAGAATACAATGGGCAAAAAGATTGTCTGCATCGGTGGTCCATCCGGTTGGGGCCACGGAGGACAAAAGGCTCCCGAACTTACCAGCAAAGTGTTTAATATGGATTTAATTCCTGTGTCTTATGATGAATTAGGACCGCTGGTCAAAAAGGCCGGTGAAAATCAATCCTTAATGAAACGTTGTCAAAGTGAAGCCAGAAAATATTTAAAACAGCGGGGAGTCTCATTGGATACGGCTGAGAATTTCGTCACCCGCTCATTCCTGCTACGGGAAGTGTTTCTTGACATCATGACAGAAGCCGAAGCTGATTCTATTACCGTCGCTGCCTGCATGGGAACCATCATGCGGGTTGCCGAATCCACTGCCTGCATGACTCTATCCTTATTGAATGACGCCGGTTATCCATCATTCTGTGAATCAGACTTTGTCGTGATTCCATCCGGTATATTACTGCATTATATCTCAAACAAACCTGTGTTCCTGAATGATCCGACTTACCCGCACGACGGCGTAGTAACGCTGGCTCACTGCACCGCGCCTAGAAAAATGGACGGCGAAAACCTCGAACCCGTAAAAATCTTAACTCATTACGAATCGGACTGGGGGGCTGCGCCAAAGGTAGAAATGAAACTGGGGCAGAAAATCACCGTGATCGATCCGGACTTTAACTTCAAGCGCTGGCTTGGATTTGAAGCTGAAATTATCGATAATCCATTCTTAGATATCTGCCGTTCACAGATCGATGTACAAATCAATGGAGACTGCGATAAACTGAACGAAGAAACACGCGGATTCCACTGGATGGTGTGCTACGGCAATTATCTGAAGGAATCCGAATATGCAATGAAAAAAATCGGCCTTGATTGGATGAATTTGGCCTAGAGTGAATATTGGCGAATCAATTAAATGAGCAAACTTTCAAGTGGGCGGTTGTAACTCAGCCGTCCACTTTCTTTTGCAGTCTCAATGAAAAAATAAAGCAGACAATCTTTCTAAATTAACAGGAAATTTGTTTCCCTTTTTTTGCGATTTACTTGATTTCAGCAAAGAAAAGAGTCATTTTTATAATTCAATGGTTCTTCAGCTTGAATCCGCAACAACTTAATACCCACACCACCAAAAAGAGAAAGAAAGGGAATGTACCATGAAAAAACTGCTTGCCTGCCTGATTATTGTATTTGTATCTTTTCCTTCATTTGGTTCTGAGCATAACGAGGATCGAGAAATAGAAAACATATATGGATTTGAAGTAAAAAATATAAACGGGAAAGAAGTAAAACTTGATAAATTCAAAGAAAAAGTGCTTCTGATCGTCAATACCGCTTCGAAATGTGGATATACTCCTCAATATAAACCGCTCCAAGAAATTTATTCTAAATTCAAAGAAAGTGGATTGGTGGTTATTGGTTTTCCAGCCAACAATTTTGGCCAGCAGGAACCGGGGACTAATGAAGAAATCAAAAACTTCTGCTCGACCGAGTACAATGTCAAATTCCCCATGATGTCCAAAGTGTCTGTAAAAGGGGATGACAAAGCTCCGTTATTCAAATATCTCACAAAAGCCAAAAATCCGGATTTTACAGGTGATATTAAATGGAATTTTGAAAAATTTCTCATTAATCGTGAAGGAAAATTGATTCGGCGATTCCGCAGCAAGGTGAAGCCGGCCAGCAAGGAAATGGTCAACGCCATAAAAGAAGCGCTTAAATCCGAATAAAATTACTCAACAATCGAATTAAAAGCACGGCAAACAAGCCGTGCTTTTTTATTGTTGGAGCATGCAGCCAAGACGAAGGAGTTATTGCCAAGACTATATTAAAGGTACAGTGAAATCAAAATATTTGTATACTTTGGAAAAGAAAAAATAATCATCGGAATGGTCATTGAAAGGTGGATAAATATGAATCCTCAGCAACTAAAAGTGGATGTTGATAAGGTAACTCTTGAAATCAATCGCTGCAATCAACGGGGAGGACGGATGCTGTCATTGGTGGACCTTATCCACGCTGAAACCATTTCAATCGATTTAGCCGCTTATTTATCCGCCCACATTTATAAGGGTGCTTCTTTTCTTGTAGGTGCGGTGCCCGGCGGTGGAGGTAAAACAACGGTTATGGGTGCCTTTTTAGCGTGTCTTCCACCTGGATGCCTGCTTATCCCTACGGATGACTCCAACGCCCTTTTCCATCCTCCTACTCCTAAGCCGGATGCTCCACTCTGTTATGTCTGTCATGAAATCGGCTCAGGTCCTTATTACGCTTACTTATGGGGAGAAGAAGCCAAAGTTTTTTTCGCATTACCGAAAGCCGGTCATCAAATTGCCACCAATCTTCATGCGGATACCTATGAACAATGCCGATACCAGCTGTGCGAGGAAAACGGCGTACCCATCGATTCCTTTGAATCCGTTCGTTTCCTGGTTTTTTTGGGAGTTGGACGTAAAGGATTTTCAGCCAGGCGTTGGATTGAAACGGTATGGGAAAGCGATAAAAAGAGGCCCCATCAGCTCATTTACCAGTCCGGAGATTCTCGCCATAACCTTGAAATGGATGAAAAGATAGTTCGTGCTAAAGAAACACTTGATTCACTTTGCCGAAGAAATCGAAAAACCATCGAAGAATTTCGCTTGGGGTGGCTGGAATCCCACTTAGGCTAACTCATTACGTTCCTTGAATAATTTGTACTTTTGTTTTGCTGCTTGAACGCTTGATTTAAAATGATATAAAATAAGAATCTTTTGAATTGTTTTGTTGAACAAGAAATGTACCAGGAAAGGAATAATATGGCTCGATTCGTGGTTACCGGAGGAGCAGGATTTATTGGATCCCATTTGGTTGAACATTTGCTGGCAGAAAATCATGAGGTGGCCGTTGTCGACAACTTTTCCACTGGATTGAGAAAAAACTTACAATCAATTACTGAACAAATCACCCTTCATGAAATCGATTTGCGGGAAGCCACGGCCGTTCGCCATGCGATACAAGGAGCTGATTACGTGTTTCACCAGGCAGCGCTGCCGTCGGTTCCACGCTCCATCAAGGATCCATTAGAAAGTCATGCCGCCAACGCCACGGGTACTTTAAATGTATTGACTGCTGCCAAGGATGAAGGAATCAAACGCGTGATCTACGCCTCTTCTTCCTCGGCTTATGGAGACACTCCATCCAAAATAAAACACGAAGAACTTTTGCTTCAACCGATCTCCCCCTACGGGGTGTCTAAAACCACGGGAGAATTATATTGTAAGGCTTTTTATGAAACTTATGGCTTGGAAACTGTTTCCCTTCGTTATTTCAACGTATTTGGACCGCGTCAAAATCCAGATTCGCCTTATACGGGAGTAATGGCTATCTTTATCCCCCTGATGCTCCAAGATAAACCGCCCACGATTTATGGTGATGGCTCAGCAACCCGGGACTTCACTTTCATAAAAAACAATGTCCACGCAAACATGCTTGCTTTAACTGCAGAAAAGGCTACGGGTGAAGCCATCAATATTGCTTGCGGGGAAAGTTTTAGTGTTCTGGATGTTGTGAACACAATTAATAAAATATTGGGGAAAACAATCGAGCCGCAATATGCTCCACCCAGACCCGGTGATATCAAACATTCATGCGCCTCAATCGAAAAAGCCAAATCTTTACTGGATTACAATCCCATAATCAAATTAGAGGAAGGCGTTGCCGAAACCATCGAGTGGTATAGAAAACAAATGCATTTATGAACTTTCACCGGCGGTGGCATAAGAAACGGCTTCATGAACTGGAAAAATCAAGCGAAAAGTACTCCCCTCTTGAGATACGCTTTCTACCTCCACCCGTCCGTTATGACTTGCCACAATTTGATGGACTAGAGACAATCCCAAGCCCGTGCCATTATCCTTCGATGTATAAAACGGATCAAATATACGGTCAATAGAATCTGGGGAAATCCCCATTCCTTCGTCTTTGACCTCGATGACAACTTCTTTTCGGTTTCGCCGCCATGCACGTGTAGTGACTTTTCCTCCTTCGGGCATCGCCTGACATGCATTAAGCCACAGGTTTAAATAAGCCTGACGAAATAGTTCAACATCAATCATGAGAAGGGGGAGGTCTTCTTCTATCTCTTCAATGGACTCGTATTTATTCATATCCGGTTGGTTACCTACATAAGAAAGCACATCATCGGCCAGTTCTTTAACTGAAATTTCTTCCATGTCGGGTACCGGCGGGCGGGCGAACATAAGAAAGTCTGTTACCACACGGGACAAACGGTTCACTTCTTCAATAATGAAATCGGACAGTCCTTCTTCTCCCGGCAATCCACCGAAACGTCTTTTCAACAACTCGGCAGACCCACGGATAATCCCCAGCGGATTCCGAATCTCATGCGCCACGCCCGCTGCCATCCGGCCCAGCGAAACCAAACGATCATGGCGCCGTAATTGTTCTTCCAACTCACGAATTGAGGACAAATCATGAATCGTTACAACCAAACCGGTTAAAGCACCGTATTCAAATAAAGGAACCGTACTGATTTGTAAAGGAATTTTCTCACCGCTTATTGTCTGGTACTGAATTTCTTCTTCGAAAATAGATTTGGCATTATTTAATGAGTAACGTATCAGATTCACGAATGGAGTGAATTTCACAGCTTCTTCCAAATGCAGATTATCTACTTTCTCAATCTTCAAAATATTCAAAACTGCCTGATTGACATGGCTTATTTGGCCATTGCAGTCCACACTCATCACGCCGGTGTGGATATGCCTGAGTAGATTTTCTAAAAAGCGTTGTGTCTGATGCAACTCATGATTACTGCTTTCCAGTTCCTCGGTCTGATTTCTTAGCTGTACTAATTGTTTTTCTACTCGGTCAGCAAGTTGATTGAATGTTGAACTTAAAACACGCTGTTCCTCAGTTCCCTGAACTTGAACCCGGACATCAAACTGGCCTTTCGACATCAATCCGGCTGCTTGTGCCAACTCGTTAATCGGTCTGGCAATTAAACGAGCCATCATAACAGCGGCGGCCACACTCAAAATTAATGTGCATAAGGCTCCCCAAAACGTAGGGATTCCAATCATATTCCAGACATCCACTATGGGATAAGCCAGAATCATAACACCGGCCAACTCGCCGCGGTGATTAATCACCGGTTTAAACTTGGCTTTGACTCTTAGATTTTCAAGGCCACTAATATTATTCAACTGGACATCATAAACATCGACTTCCTCATAAACGCCGTCTTCATCAAAATCATATAAACGTTTGAATTTATCTTCCGGTAGAAAAGGTTTAAGATGGCTGGGAGATGGATCGATGATTTTTGGATTCGGATCATAAAACCTTGGACCACGAAAAACCTGAAGCAAACGGCCGGGTATTTTTTCAAACATTAACCGCTTAATCAGAATACCCCCGACCACTTCCATTTCATCGGCATGACCGCCTTTGAATAATTTTTGTAAACAGCAGAGATATATCTTCCCGTTCTCGTCTTCGTAAAAATTTTGTTCCCTTAACCAGGACTCCATTTCCAAGTATTGTTTCTTGGGGATGATCTCAAGTTCATCGGTGGGCCCCAGTGCCTGGCGATAGCGTTCCACTTGTAATATTTTGTCCTTCCATGATTGCATATAACTATCATCAGAACTTTGGCAGGTTTCGAATTTGTACACAACATAAGAGCGTTCATTCAAAATTTCCTGAATTATCTCGGCAATCTTAAAGAGGAATCCTTGTAAAGAAGTACCAATTTTATTGATATCCTGTTCAATTTCTTCACTGGTTCCCTCCAATATACTAGTTAAAACTTTGTGGTGCCGGCTGGTAAGCGCATAATAAGGAATAAAAGAAAGAGGGATCATGGCCAATAAGACCATTCCCATAAATGCTGCTATCATTCGGCTGCGTAATCGTTTCATGAAACTCTTCAAACACCATACAGGATGGGATGAAGCAACGAATCCCACCTTTTTTGTAACCATTCACGATTATATAGTATACAAAAAATTGTGCAAAAATCAGCTCAATTATTGCCAATAATCAAAAATAAGAGAGGAAAGACAGAATGGCTAATAAAAAGGTGGGATATTAAAACTGGTTATGAAATTCTTCAACGGTTGCAACAGTCATGGCTTTATGATGAAGATTTTTCAAGGTTTGGATATCATCAATAGCATCTAACTTATCAATGAGAAATTGTGGAACATGGGAAAAACGTATTTCAAGGATTTCAACGATGCTTTCATATATACCTTGCTTTAATCCCTTGTGTTCTCCTTTTTCAATCCCTTCCTCAATCCCTTTCTCAATCCCTTCCTCAAAACCCTTTTCTATTCCTCTTTCCTCAGCTATTTTTTCAATACTCATCACGTATGGCATGTTTTTCACCTTCTCATCTCTTCTGATCTCTTCCCAAAACTGATTCTCAAGTTCTTTTGGTAATTGCATTCCCCCATCAATGAAGCGTAACAAACCAATTATTTGCTCTCGATTATACCCTTTTTTGTAAAGCATCCTGGCCAGACGCAGTTTCCATTGATAGCGGTTGTTAAAATCTTTCTTTGTTTCCAAAGTCTTTAAATGAGCCATAACCACCACGGCAAAAGGATTCTCACTCTCCTCCAATTCTTCCCATCTATCTCTATAATCCAGGATTTTGACGGATGGGAAAATAATTCCCATTTGGCAACCTAATATATTATAACCGAATTGATCCGGTTTCCATGTGGGTTGTTCATCAGCCAACACAGCAAAACTCGCTACTGGTTCTAGGTACCGCTCATGAATTCTATAATTGTACATAAATATTCTTTTGGCAAATTCCGTTTCTTTTTGAGCTTGTATTTCAATATGAACCAAGACCAAGGAAGGTTGACCATTGGAAAGGACAACCTCAAGAAGTTTATCGACAATTTGGCGCCCTTTCGGTGCTTCTTGAAAAATTTGTTGAAATTCTTTATCCAGAAATTTCAGTGGATGACTCCAATTTATTTCTGCATGGGCCTTTGGAAAGAAAAATAGCATAAACTCTGGGAAAAACTGTTCTAAAACGTCTTTCCAAGGGCTATCAAAACTTTCTACAATGTTATTCTCTTGTATCTCAGACATTAGGTTCAGAAAGAAAGTAGTATCTCCTAGATACCAATTATTGTTAATTGATTATGCGAAGTCTAGGTGAATTTCAGTAAATCGGTACAGGTGGTTAAAGCAGGTGTCTTTGCACCTGCGCTGTAAAACAACACCTAGCAAGCGAAACCCTTGCTTTGCCCAATAATGTGCAAACATCACTCCCCCTTTTGACGAAGCCACACTTTCGTTGTAATGTACAATCTGATTATACTTAAACCAATTACTGACACTGATATTAAAGAGGGATAGTGATGAATCAATCTGCTCAACCTAAAGTTGTAACCTTCGGCGAGATCATGCTGCGATTATCACCGCCGGGATATCTCCGTTTTGTTCAAACAGGCGCCTATGAGGCCACGTTTGGTGGTGCTGAAGCCAATGTATCTGTGGCATTGGCCAATTATGGATTTCACTCTATTTTTGTAACCGCATTGCCTAATCAAGAAATCGGCCAGTCTGTCATCAATTCTCTGAGAAGATACGGTGTAGATACTTCATTTATTTTAAGGGAAGGTAACCGTGTTGGTATTTATTTTGTCGAAACCGGTGCATCCCAACGCCCGTCCAAAGTGATTTACGATCGTGCCCATTCATCCATTTCGGAATTGCAACCCGGCAAAGTCGATTGGGAGCGTGTATTTGAAGGAGCGACTTTATTTCATTGGTCGGGAATAACTCCCGCTTTAAGTGATTCTGCTGCTGACGTAATGAAAGAATCGTTGATCGCCGCCAAAAATAAAGGACTTACGGTCAGCGTAGATTTGAATTACCGGAAGAAACTTTGGTCCAAAGAAAAGGCCCAGTCCATAATGACCGGTTTGATGGACTATGTGGATATCGCCATCGGCAACGAAGAAGACGCAGAATGCGTATTCGGTATCAAAGCCGGAAAGAGTGATGTCTCAACAGGTGATTTGGATGTTGAAGCCTACAAGTCTGTGGCACAACAATTGATTGACAGATTCCAACTCCAGAAGGCGGCAATTACCCTGCGAGAAAGTATTTCCGCTTCCGATAACAATTGGTCTGCATGTCTGCATACCGGAAAGGATTTCTTATTAAGCAAGAAGTATAAAATTCATATCGTCGATCGTGTGGGCGGAGGAGATTCCTTTGCTTCCGGTTTGATTTATGGCTTGTTATCCGGGAAGTCCGATCAAGATGCGTTAGAATTCGGTGTGGCAGCCTCTTGTTTAAAACAAACCATCCCTGGCGATTACAACCTGGTTAATGTGAACGAAGTGGAGTCACTCGCTCAAGGAGAGCAGTCAGGGCGGGTGCAGCGGTGAATGTTCTAACCCACACAAAGTTTTTATGTTCTTTCCTTAATTATTTCCAAAAAAATGCTGGTAAAAATCTATTTACTGATTAAAAACACGGTATTTGCATTTATTGATGATCGATGCTTTCAACTATCGGCCGCCCTTGCTTTCTATACATTTTTTTCTCTACCGCCGTTACTTATTTTGTTTATATATGTATCTGGAAGCTTTTTTGAACCGTCACAGGTGCAAGAGCAAATTGTTGAACAGGTACAACAATTAGTTGGAAAAGCTGGTGCGGAACAAATCGATGTTATGCTCACCCAAGCAGTGAAATTAGGTGAAAGAAATTCTCTTTTTAGTTTAAGCATCGTGCTTTTGTTTTTAGGTGCAACAGCGGTGCTGGTTCAACTACAGCAAGCCATTAATCAGATATGGCATGTCAAACCGGATCCGAATAAAGGTGGAGTCAAAAATTTTTTTTTTAAACGTATTTTATCCTTTGCCCTGATGATGG
>CAZXSQ010000280.1:5590-9233 GCA_964643335.1 uncultured bacterium | reverse complement strand
GTTGAACTTAAAATGGAATGGTACCGGAAAGAACTGCGAAAGAATAACGTGGATATCTGGTTCGGCACACTAGGCTGCGGGAGTTTTGTTCAGGATGGCGTTGTAAAAGGCGTTGTCGTGGCTACCCGTGAAGGGCGAGGAGTAGTGTTAACCAATACTGCTATTGACTCGACGGGCAGTGCCGATATTGCCATTTCAGCCGGAGCGGATTACATGTTTACCGGACCGGAAAATGCTGCTCTACAGGGAACTGGTCTACCGCCTAGACAACCGGGAGCCAGTTACACCAATACCGATTATACATTCACCGATGAATCCGACGTGGTGGACTTATGGCGCAGTTTTGTCACTGCACGCGAGAAATTTAAAAACGCCTATGATCTGGCACAGATCATCGACGCCCGCGAGAGAAGGCGCATTATCGGTGATTTCATTATTTCTCCGGTGGATATTTTCAACAATCGCACGTATCCGGATAGTGTGGTTTTATCACGCAGTAATTTTGATTCGCACGGTTACACCACGCATCCGCGTTTTATCATTAAACCGCCTGGCAGGGAATCTGTTTCCGCTTATACACCTATGCAGAGTTTACTGCCAAAAGGTTTGGATGGCATTGTGGTGACGGGTTTAGGCGTCAGTGCACATAGGGACGCCATGCCTATTCTCCGCATGCAGCCTTGCATTCAGAACCAGGGATATGCAATGGGAATTGCGGGATCTATGGCCGCTAAAAAGGATGTCACTATCCGCAACATCGATATCAAAGAATTACAAAAGCAACTGGTGGAAATCGGTAATCTTCCGAAAAGCGTCTTGACCGATACGGATTCCTATCCCTTACCCAAAGAAACGGTAAGAGAAGCCGTCAATCATGCCGCGCGTCACTATGAGTGGGTGGTGGAAGCACCAGAAGACATGGCGGAGGGAGAGAAAATGCCGCCGCCCGAGTTGGAACCGATCGGTGTTATCCTGGCACAGCCAGAAGATGCTCTACCACTCTTGCGAGATGCGTATCAATCGGCTGAAAACGAACAAGCCAGACTGATTTACGCACACATCATGGCTATGCTGGACGATAATACCGGTACGGATACATTGATCAAGGCCATCGATCAACGCCGGTGGGATGACGGCTGGTCATTTAAAGGCATGGGACAATTCGGCCCCAGCTTAAGCCCGCTAGACAGCCTGATTATTTCATTGGGCAAAACGGGAACAAAAGAGGGGCTGGATGTCATCATTGAAAAAGTAGAACAGCTGGATGCAGAAAAAGATTTCTCGCACCATCGCGCGGTAGCGGTGGCGCTGGAAACCATCGGCGATCCGGCGGCTGCTAAGCCACTGGCCGAATTGCTGCAGAAACCCGGGATGAGCGGACATGCCGCCACCACCATCGAGGAAGCGGAACAGAGAACCGTTCCTGGAGCAGGTGTCGAAGACAAAGTCCGCAACCGGACATTGCGTGAATTGGTTGTCGCTCGTGCCCTGTATCGCTGTGGCGATTACAACGGAATCGGTGAGAAGATTCTGAAACAGTACGAAAAGGATCTTCGAGGGCACTATGCACGCCACGCCCATTCGATTTTGTCTGAATAAATAATGTAATATAAATACAATTAACCCGGCGGTGGATGAATCCATCGCCGGGTGTTTTTGTGAAGATTATTCTTGCGTAGGCGCTGTAGCCCCTTGAACCTGGCTGGACAACTGCTGCAAACTCCTTTGCAATGAATTAAGTGCGTCAGACGCTTCCTGGAAACGTTTCTCACCTAGATACTGCAAATAATTCTCAAAAGCCTGGTTGCTTTGTTTAACCAATCTTTCGACAGAATCTCCTGTTGGGAGTTTTTGTTCCCCAACAGGTAATTCTGGCTTTCCTTCTGTGAACAAACCTTGAAGTGCTTCATCAAATGTTTCGGCGTAGCTGAGAATATCATTATGCATAAGCACAACAAGGCGGAGTTCGGGATAGGCGGCAGTTTCAGCCTGAAGGTAAATGGGTTCTACGTATAACAATGTATCTTCGATGGGGATGGCCAGAACATTGCCGCGAATGACGTTTGAACCGCGTTGATCCCACAATGTGAGCTGCCCCGAGAGATAGCTGTCTTGATCGATCTTGGTTTCAACCTGCTGGGGGCCGAGAATCCGTTTTTCTTTGGGAAATTTATAAGCCAGAAAACGTCCATAATTATCAGGATCACACATCCCAGCTATCCAGCCGATAAGAACCTGCCTGTTTTTAGGAGTAAATGGAAGAATAAGAATAAATTCGGTTTTATCCGTACTGGGCGGTTCCCACAAAATGTAATAAGGTTGAACCGGCTGGACTTGATTATAGTATTTCTCTGTCGCACGAATCCACAGGTCTTCTTGATTGTAAAAGACAGTGGGATCGCTCATGTGATATTTGGCATAGATCAATCCTTGAACCAGCAGCATGTCCGAGGGGTAGCGAATATGATCCAATAAATAGCCGGGCATTTCTTCACGTTTTTTAAAGAGTTTGGGAAATATGTTGTTCCAAACCTGAATGATGGGATCATCCGCATCGAAAATATAAAAATTAACCGATCCGTCATAGGCATTCACAACTGCTTTAACTGAATTGCGAATGTAATTGATTCCGTCCAAGTGGCTCCCTACTTGGGTTCTTAAAACGCGTCTTTGTTCACCGGCTTTGTATTCAATCGTCTCAATGGAGTTAAACGGTTCACTATACGGGAAAAAATCGGAGAAAGTATAGCAGTCGATAATCCAGTAAAGTTGACCGTTGGCCAGAACGATATAGGGATCATCATCAAACTGCAGGAAGGGAGCTAAAGTTTTCACCCGGTCTTTAATGTGCCGGTGAAACATGATGCGGCTATCTGATTTGGGATATCCTGAGAAGAAAAACCGCGTACCGTCATACATATATCCAAACAAGAATTTGCGCCAGATATTGGATATCTGTACCCCACCGGTTCCCGGATAGCGAATGTATATGTTTTTTTCTCCGCTGGGGTAGTCGAATTCTTTTACTTCACTGTTGACAACGACATGGGAATCTGTCAATTCACCATAATAGATTCGAGGTTGATCAACCTGGAGTTTGGGGTATTTGCTTTTAGGCGGAATGTCTTTCACCAAAAGATTAGGTAATCCTTGTGGTGTGAATTCGTTAACCGGTGTCAAGGTTATTCCATATCCATGCGTGTATTTAAAACGCCGGTTGACGAACGTCTGGCTTTGTTCGGGAAGATTCGCCATATTCATTTCACGTGCCGAGACCATAACCTGCCGGTATTTGTCTTGGTAGGTGTAACGATCAATATCGACGTCCATGAATTCATAATACAGACGGATTTCCTGGAATTGCTTATACACTGCATCGAGAGCACGATAGTCCCACAGCCGGATGTTATTGAATAAGTTTTGATTTTCTTGAACAAGTTGTTTAGAAAATTCGGCGGAGGCAGGAAATTCTCTTTCCTCCACGTTATTCAATTTGAATCCGTGGCGTGTAAATTCGATATTATGATCAATGTACGGAGTTTCAAAAGATATTTCATTCGGTTCCACACGCAGCCATTGAAAGGCACCTGGAACAATCGACAAAGCGATGTACCAGATTATAAAGAGAACAATGCCAAGACCT
>CAZXSQ010000280.1:0-5580 GCA_964643335.1 uncultured bacterium | reverse complement strand
CCAAAGTCAAAGGATTTTTATATTCAGGATTGAAATTGAAATTTAGGATAAAACCTTGAAGACGGTTTCTTATTGGTGGTATAAGCAAAACGATACCGGCCAGCAGCGTTATAATTATAACAAAACTGTATGCCGGAACACGAATGTTGACATCGGTCCATCCAGGACCGTTGACGGTCCCCCACGTGGAATACATGAGATGGAGGCGATCCAGATATTTTCCAAATGCCAAGACAAAAATAAATACTGCCCCGCTGAGATACAAGGCGAAGTTTTTGGACGGCTTATTTCTTTCTAGGCTGGGATGTTCAAATTCGATCTCGCTGGATTTAATTCTCACGAAAGGAGCAAAAACAGCCACGATTAATGACAGCAAAGATAGTAAAAATAGCATTGAATAAAGGGCGTCATAGAAGGGAAGAGAAAACAAGTAAAATCCGGTATTATAGCTGAAAATCGGGTCTTTCAGATCGGCGGTTACTCCATTGAGATACTTTAAAATGGTTTCCCAGTTGGCCAGTCCCCAGTTGGCGCCCACGATTGCGCCGATAATTCGAGGCCAAAATCTCAAATTTCTCTTTTCTTTCGGAATGGTAAAAGTCAACAAATAGATAATCAACCAACCCGCTATGGCACCGAGAACGGTAAAGCCGATTTTTGCCAACACCACCGTCCAAAAGCGTTGACCATATCCTAAAGATTGAAACCATAGCATTTCTCCCCAAAACGACAAGAAAGAAAAGAATAGAATGGTAAGCAGAATTAACACGAATCCTGATACCAATTGTGGAACATTTTGTTTAAATGACCCTGCAACAATCAGGGCGAGAGAAATACCGATCAGAATGAGAATGAGGAGTATATACATGAGAATGCTCCTTATATGGAGAATGTCCTAAATTATTAAGCGATGATCGAATCTGATATACTTATTCAGATATTTCTTTCAAAACTTCACCGGCCAGATTCTGGTTTATATGTAGAGCCAGATCCCCGAGAGAAAGTACACCCACGATTTCTCCGCTGCTGTTCTCGACCAATAAGCGTCGTATTTGTTTTTCTTTCATGATTTTCGCCGCTTTGGTCACATCATCATCTTCCAGGCATTGGATAATACCAAACGTCATGATATCGGCCGCTTTGGTGAAATTGGGATCGCGCCCTTCAGCCACCGCCCGTAAAACAATATCACGATCGGTAATCACTCCGGCGATAGAGTTTCCATCAATAACTGGAATAATGCCTACATTGTTATCTTTCATTTTTTCAGCCGTTTCTTTAATCGATTTTTGCGGCATGATCCCTTCAACATATCGAGTCATGATTTCTTTAACTTTCATTATTGATCTCCTTCATAGAAGTGTTCGAAAATAAAATTCCTGTAGAGTAGCCGATCCGGCTGCATTGTAAGTAGATCAGACATTCTCGCTTGCACCGTTCTCCTTAAACACGGGCAAAACAGGCGTCCCGGCCTGTGCCGTTCAACCATTCCCGCCTCCTGTTGACAGTGGGAAAAATAAGCGCCCCCGCCTGTGCATTCCCCTATTGCGCTGTCTGTCTTTTATTTGACGCAACAAATATACCAATTAGTGAAGAATATTTGGTGAGTATTTGAAGGAGAAATGGAGAGTAAACCGGTTATGTATACTGAGTTTATTTATGAGTGTGAATAATTACTACAAAAATGTATAGATGCAATACAGATAACCAAGGCAAGCTATCCGGTTTTATTCACACTGAAAGGATTAAATATAATAGCCAGGGCAATTGCCCTTAAAACAAATAGCCTAAAGAATCTTAATTTAATGATATTGAATTCGACCTACAAGTTTAATCTCCAAAAATGGCATTTTGTATAACAGAAAATCCTCTTTTTCTTCACTTACAGATTAAATTCAAATTTCGGTCCGATATTTGCCTTCTGTATAAATTATAAGGGCATTTTGCGAAATGCTCCTGCAAACAAACAAATCATAAGGAGAACAAAAATGTCAGTAGCAAAAGTTATTGAAATTGTATCATCATCGGAAAAAAGTTTTGATGACGCCATTCAGCAGGGTGTATCCAAGGCAGCAGAAACGTTGCACGGTATCAGCGGCTTTGACGTTGTAAACTGGACTGCGGATGTTGAAAACAACTGGATCGTCCGGTACAAGGTGACTTTGCATGTTGTCTTCAACATCGAAAAGGCCCAAGCACCGGTTACCTAAAGATTGGTGAGAGTACTTTTCATGGTTTATGCAGTCAAGACAATAAGAAAGCAGGGAAATGAAACTTGAATTTTTAGGTACACGCGGAGAAATTGAAGTCAGCAACGAGCGTCACAGGCGGCACACGGCGACAATGGTCAATTATTATGACAAGCGTGTACTCTTGGATTGTGGCGAAGATTGGCTTGGGTTAGTCGATGAATTGCAGCCGCATGCAATCATCGTGACCCATGCTCATCCCGATCACGCCTGGGGATTGAAAAATGGAGCGCCCTGTCCTGTTCATGCCACTGAAGTTTCATGGGAATTAATGAACGATTATCCAATCGAGGAACGAAAAACTGTACCCTACAGGAAACCGGTAAAAATTAAAGGAATCACGTTCAAGGCGTTTCCAATAGAACATTCGACACGGTGTCCTGCGGTTTGTTATCGAATCTCAGCAGGCCGGGCAACGATACTTTATGCGCCGGATGTGGCTTATATACATGACCGATCGGAAGCGTTTAAAAACGTGCGGTTGTATGTGGGAGATGGCGCCTCATTAAGCCAATCCTTGATCCGTAAACAAAAAGACAACCTGATCGGCCATTCACCTATCCGAACACAGCTGACCTGGTGTCAAAAAGAAGGGGTCAAGAAGGCGGTTTTCACGCATTGCGGTTCGCAAATCGTGAAAGGAGACGAACGGAAACTCAAAGCTCAGATCAATCAATGGGCGAAAGAACGCGGTGTGGAAGCGCACATCGCCCATGACGATCTTCATCTAAATCTACGGTAAGGAAAGGAAGATGATCATGCCTGAACTCCCGGATGTCATTCACTTTAAAAATCATTTCGACAACACCGCCTTGAATCAGACCATTGAAAAAACTTCTGTCCAGAATGAAAAGATTTTGAAGGAAATTTCAAAGCAAAAATTAACTTCCTGGCTTAAAAAAAACAAGTTCAAGTCCTCCAACAGGTATGGAAAATACTTATTTGCGGAATTGGCGAAGGGCGGATATCTCATATTTCATTTTGGAATGACCGGCAGTCTGGCCTATTTCAAGGAAGAAAAAGAGGAGCCAAGACATGCGAGAGTGATTTTCGACTTCGAAAACGGAAATCATTTGGCCTACATATGCAGACGCATGTTGGGTGAATTGGATTTAACGGAGGATATGGACAGTTTTATTGAAGACCATGAGTTGGGGATCGATGCATTGAGTGATGAGCTTGATGCAAAGCGTTTCACTGAATTAATGAAGAGCCGCCGAAGCGATTTAAAAACCGCTCTAATGAACCAAGAACTTATTGCAGGTATTGGTAACGTCTATAGCGATGAGATTCTTTTTCAAACTGGACTGCATCCCAAAAAAAGGACAGACGAACTTGATGACAAACAATACAAGAAGCTGTTTCAAAACATGAAGCGGATATTGAAAACGTCATCTAAATATATCGGCCAGGTTCATCGCTTGCCAAAAAATTATCTGCTGCCGAATCGGGACGGTGAAGGAAATTGTCCCAAATGCGGCGGTCCGATAGAAAAAATCAATGTTTCTGGACGGAATGGTCAATACTGCCCGAATTGTCAACAATAAAGGTGTTTTATGGAGAATATTCAACTCGCGGACATATTGGATGAAATAGCCGATCTGATCGATCTTGAGGAAGGCCGGGAGGAAGAGGTTCGGCAATACCGCAATGCTTCCAGCACCATCAGAGAATTACCCAGGACTGTTGAAAGTATCATAGAGGAAGGATTGGACCTGACTGAACTCCCACATATCAATCCGTTCATGGCCGATGAAATTCATGAAATCATCGAAACCGGTAAAAGTGATCAATTAGAACAGCTGAAAGAAAAAGTTCCGATTCAAATAGCGGAATTAATTCGTGTTCCCCAGTTGAACGCACAAAAAGCCAAACAGCTCATGGATCATCTAGGGATAGACGATCTCGATGATTTAAAGTTAGCGTGTGAAGAAAAAAAGGTGCGCTTGGATCCAGGAATTGATGCCAAAATCGAGCAAAACATCCTGCGAAGCATTATCACCATTGAGTCCGCATCCAATCGATTGCAAATAAAAACAGCGGATGACTATGTTCAAACTATCGGGAATTTTTTGGATGAACTGGATGAAGTTCAAGCATGGAGAGTTGTAGGGAGTATTCGTCGGCGTCAGGAAACTGTGGGTAACCTCGATTTCATCATACAAACTACTCATCCAAAAACAGTTAATGAAAAGACTGTAGAAATTGAGGAATGCTGTAATATTATTAGCCAGTCAAACAAAAAGTTTTCCTTTCTCTTGGATACTATTCTTCCTGTGGATTTTTATTATTGCGAAGAAGAAAATTTCGGAGCTTTCATGCTCTGGTATACCGGGGCCTTCGAACATGTCGAGCATTTGCGGCAAATGTCCAATGACCGTGGCTATCAATTAATTCACACGGGGCTGTATCAGAATGAAAAGAAACTGGCGGGTAAGACGGAAGAGTCCATCTATCACCAGCTTGATCTTGAATTTGTGATTCCTGAATTGAGAGAGGATCAGGGAGAGGTTGAAGCGGCGAAGCAAAAAAGGCTTCCGGATTTAGTTGAACTGGATGATATTCAAGGCGATCTGCACTGCCATACCCATGAAACAGATGGAAAAAACACCCTGGAAGAAATGGTAAAAGCCGCCCAGGACAAAGGGTATGAATATTTGGCCATAACCAATCATTCTAAAGCCATTGCTGTTGTCAACGGACTGAATTCAGACAGGATTCGACAGCAAAACGAACAGATCAATGAATTGAATGAGAAATTTAAAGACTTCTGGGTCTTGTCCGGTATGGAAGTGGATATTTTGAAGGATGGCAATCTTGATATCGAAGAAGAAGTCCTGGCGGAGCTGGATTGGGTCGTCGCCAGTGTTCATTCTCATGTCTATCTCGATTATCAAAGGATGACCGAACGTATTCTGCGGGCCGTGAACAGCAAAGTTGTACATTGCCTGGGCCATCCTTTCAGCCGGCATATTGGCCAACAGGAACCAATACGTTTCGATGTACATCGTATTTTCAATGCATGCCAGGAGTCAGGAGTATTTCTAGAGATCAACGGTGCGCCGAAACGGCTGGATCTTCCCGATATTTACAGCAAGTACGCTCGCGATTTAGGGCTGAAATTCGCTTTATCCACAGATGCGCATAAAAAGTCCGACCTGGATTATATGCAGTACGGCATCCATGTTGCCCGGCGAGGCTGGTTGGAGAAAGAACATGTACTGAACACCGCCGATTTAGGTACATTGAAACAAAAATTGAATAAGGAAAAAAATCTTGCCTCGTCAAAAAAATCTATGGGTAACTTCCGGTTCAGGAAGTTTGCCAAGTG
>CAZXSQ010000279.1:0-9257 GCA_964643335.1 uncultured bacterium | reverse complement strand
TCCAGTCACCGCTCTCGGAATTGCTAATAGGATGGATTAATGAGCTCATAGTATGTGTGACTTTTTCGCCAGGTTTCATGTACCGTGCCAGAATATCAAATTGTCCGTGCTGTCCGCCTTGCCAGGCAAACCAGAGTCCACCTTGATTATCAGCGGCGGCACTGTGGTTGATGTCCGGAGTTATGCTTTCACTAACCCACTGTTTGTCATTAAAGGCTTGTTCTTCTTCATCATATTGAAGGACAAAAATATCCCAATGCCCCTCGATTTCTTGTTCATAGCTGAGCCACAAACGTTTTTTTGCGTCCAGTGTCAATGTTGGATTTGCAAAACTTTCCGGATATGGAGTAACTTGTTTACGCATTATCCATTCATCATCATTGTGAAGTCCAATCCATATACGGTCACCTTCACCAGGCGTGAACTTCAGCCAGGTAAACCATAATCCTTCTGGAGTAGAAAGAATATCCGCATCGTAAGTTAATGGATGTTCAAATGTAGATACATCCAGCTGTTCATCAGCAGAATCATATACATAGTTAGGGGTTTTCTGAGCGGCGCCGCAATCTAAGATGAAATGAAATCCTGATAAGATTATAAAAGTTGAAAGAAAAAACGGGAACGATTTTTTACAGAAAAACATGATTCTCTCCTCTGAAAATACCTTCATAACATAAATCAATAACCGGTAAAATCACTGGGCATAGGCAAATCCCGCCCTTCATAATTGATCCCGAGTATACCCTCTTCAGAAACCATCAAATCACCAAAACTGATCAATCCATTGGAAGATTCATACGCCATCCAGTAGGCCAATTTCTGTGGCCAGGGGATATAAATTCTGTCCGGACCGGGACTGCGGGCGACCCAGGTTCTCGGTAAATTTTGGTACTTTGCATAGCGGTATTGATATACGCCCTGCTCTACCGCTTCGATAGCAGCAGTGCGATTGACTTCAGGAATGAAGGGATCGTAGAACGCGCTTGATGAGATATAATTGACTGGCGTGGTCAACTGCTTCCAATAGCCTAAAGCCCCATGCGAACGGCTCCAGTTTGGCATTTCACCCAGATCGAGCATAACCCGCCCATTATCGACCGTGTACATATCCAGCGCTGTCCGGATGGATCGCAAATCTCCGTATACCCGGGAGATTTTCGCGCGGATTTGGGCGTTGATAAAATTGGGGACTGCGATTGCAGCCAGTATACCGATAATTGCTACAACGATTAGTAGTTCAATCAAGGTAAAAGCGTTTTTGCTGAATAAACGATCCACTTTTTCTAGTAGTGCAGACCATCTACTCAAAAAGAAAATACATAGTTTCCTCATAATATTTAACCTCCGAGGAATTTTTAAAAAAAAGGAATGGCGGACTCACGCTCATAAAAATGGTGAGTCCGCTGCATCGCTTTTTCAACTACGAATGATTAATAAATTGCCCATTTCTGAACATCGGTTTCGATTGGATTGGCCGGGTCCGAATCCAGTTCATCTGCGGTCAATGCTGCGCCTGTAATGCGCACACGATCCATTAAACCAACATACGGCGCAGTTAAACCCGGCCAGGTGCCGATATAAATAAGATTGGTTGTCGGCGGATTCAATCCTTGATCGTATTCAATCACTTCCACTTCTACTCCATCATGATAGTAGGTCATAGATTCACCATTTCGATGAGCGACGGCGATATGATGCCATTCTCCATCGAGTGGAACGGGAACGGAAGATTTAACCGCAACAATACCTGCGGCAGTTCCCCACAATGTGGGATTGTCCACTTCACCGATCACCAAATTGTATCCGCCACCGCCGCCGACTCCGTAATTCATCAAGGTTAGCCGTGTTTCGTAGGGTTCCGGAATAACCCAGGCTTCCATGGTCCAATCTTGAAAATCCATAAATTTTATTTCCGGCACTTCCACAACCGCATATTCCTGACCGGTAAATTTCAGCGATGTGTCACCTTCTTCTCCCGATGGCGAATTATCCACAATTTCCGGAGAGGAAAGAATTCGATCGTAAACTGCACCTTCAGCTATTCGTTCTTCAACAGTTACCGTTTGTTGATCGGAAGCCGTTCCTTGAATGGAGTAAGGCGGTTCTTCTTTGTCGAAAGCGAGAAATGCCACTGTGCTATCGGTTACCGGTTTAACCGTATTAGGATCTGAATCCAGTGTATCTGTGTCCAGTGCCTCCTCAGAAATACGGATACGATCCATATCACCATCAAAAATCAAGAAACCGGGAGTGATGGCGCCAATGTCCAGTTCATGCCGTCCGATATAGTTTTCAGATTCAGGAAGATAAGGCTCCCTGGTTTCCTCTACAAATCCCTGGGCTTCTCCATCCAAATAATACGTTACTCCCCCATCTTCATAAGGGTCATAAACGGCAGCGACATGGTGCCATTCTCCATCATAAGGAAATACAACTTCACTGGGTAAACCAATAATGTTTAACAAGGTAAACATGAGTACTCCCTCTCTAATTCCCAAGCGATAACCGCCGGATTCCTGAGATGAATTTCCTGGGAAGCCGTAACTGACCAATGTTGCATTATCGCCTTCCTGATCCGGATTATCAGACCGAACCCATAATTCAATCGTCATTGGCGGAAACAATGAGAAATTCCACTCTTCCGTATCGTTCACAACCAAAGAACCCGTGCCATCGAAAGAAACGGCAAAGTCATCACTCGAACCGGTCACACCGTCCGTACTCTCAGGAATTCCTTTACCGATACCGCCCGGTAATTCACCCTCCAAAGCATAACCACTGTCATCCGTAAAGTTTTGGCCGTCAAACTGGTCAAACTTAAAGTAAACACTTACCTGTCCCAAAACCGGTATGGCCATAATCGATAAACCAGCTACCAATAATCCTGTGACAAATATGTTTTTCTTCATATTCCCTTTTTCCTTCCCATTATATATTTAGAGCCTTTATAAAGTACTCTTATAATGAATATTAAAAATGGATTAGTCAACTGAATTTAACCTTTTCATTTAGAAAACAGTGCAGAATATACTTTTCAAGTAGGGAAAACCCTACTTTTTGAAAGAGGACTGCCTATTTCGGTTAGAACAAGCGTCCCCGCCTGCAGATGCAGGCGAGGACGCCTAAAAGAGGCCGATATCAACACCAAGGCAATATATATATGAAAACCTGATAGATACAACGTTAGGGTAGACACAAAGGTCTACCCCTACATATGTAGGGACGATTTTAAGTAATAGCCTTTGAACCATGGTATTTGTTCTTACACAACTATACGTATTTACTTATTGAATTTAAAATAATTCTACCTATGTTTGAATATCAATTTATAACAATAAAGGATAAACGATGATGATAACGATCAAACGCCGCGATTTACTAAAGGGAATTGGGTTAGGTGCTCTCTGTACAGCAGTGCCGGCATTCAGTGGGGCTTCAACCAAAGAAAATCCAAAAGGTTTCTATGTCTATGTTGGCACATATACACGGGGTGAAAGCGAAGGGATTTATGTTTATTGGTTAGATATGCCGTCAGGCAAGTTGGAGTATCGAAACAAGGCCACTGGGATAGATAATCCATCTTTTCTGGTGATTGAGCCGAAACACCGTTATCTTTACGCCGTCAATGAAATTTCAAATTTTGAAGGGAAGCGCGGTGGAGCTGTCAGCGCCTTCTCGATTGATCAACAATCAGCCGGATTAAAGCTTATCAATCAGCAGCCAACCCATGGGGGCGCTCCCTGCTACGTGACTACTGATAACGAATCCGAGTGGATACTTACTGCCAATTATTCAGGCGGGAACGCCGCCGTCTTCCCAGTCGAAAACGGTGGCTGGGTAGGACCGGAGAGCGACTTGGTTAGGCATCAAGGCTCAAGTGTAAACGAACGCAGGCAGAAATCACCTCATCCTCATTGCATCATTCTAGACGCAGCCAATCGCTATGCCTTCGTGCCGGATTTAGGAATGGACAAAGTCATGATTTACAAATTCGATTCAGCTGAGGGAAAACTCATTCCGAATGAAGTTCCCTTTTTCCAAACGAAACCCGGCGCCGGGCCTCGGCACATGACGTTTCATCCCAACGGAAAATTCGCATTCGTCATTCAGGAATTAAACTCAACTATCACGTCTCTTGCCTATGATGCATCGGTGGGATCGTTAGAAGAGATTCAAACTGAATCCACTATTCCCCAAGATTTTGAGGGAGAGAATTGGTGTGCGGATATACACGTTTCTCCTTCCGGAAAATTTCTCTACGGATCGAACCGGGGGCATAACAGTATTGTTATCTTCAAAATTGATGAGACATCAGGTGAACTTGAGTTCGTTGGACGTGAATCGACAAGGGGTGAAACACCGAGAAATTTCGCCATCGATCCTACCGGAAAATATCTGTTAGCCGCCAATCAGAATACGAACAATGTTTTCACATTCCACATC
This sequence comes from uncultured bacterium, assembly GCA_964643335.1. GTDB lineage: Bacteria > Hinthialibacterota > Hinthialibacteria > Hinthialibacterales > Hinthialibacteraceae > CAZXSQ01. The sequence continues at coordinate 4,814 of CAZXSQ010000279.1, read as the reverse complement.
GATCCTGATACCGGTAAATTGGAACCGACAGGACATTCAGCGGATATACCATCGCCGGTTTGTTTGAAGTTAATCCCTGATTTTGAATCGAAGGTGCAAAAATATAGTTTGTACAGTGCGATATTGAATCGCTTTATATAAACATTTTTTTGTGAAAAAAGGCCGATTTCTATCCCAAGGTACTTGAAATTACAGAGGTAGTTATGCGCATAGCCGATCTCTATCGTTAGAAAGTTATATTACCGGATCGAGCATTGGAAGATTCGAGACATGTTGCTATTGCGACAATCTATGAAATGGAATAGCCAAAAAAATCTCAATTCACACCAACCTCTCCAACATATAACTCAGGTTCTCTCGAGTATACCATGCATGATCTTTTTGTCCTTCCAGCATCTTTAAAGCCTTTTTCATTTCAGGAACGGCCGGTTTGGCTTTCTCGCCGATGACAAGCAGGATCTGCGAAGCGTGCAATTGATTATGAACATCATCGTTTAACAATCCCTGCGCCAAGACCTCAACCGCTTCTTTCGAGTGATCCAGATTACACAATGCTTCAGCCGCAGAGTATCGAACACTTGGCGCCGGATCGTGTAGTGTTTTTTGCAATTCTTCAAGCGCCGGAGCAGCACCTTTACCCAATGCGGCCAGACCGGTCGCGGCCCAAAAGCGTATGGCGATTTCATCATCGCTCAATGCTTTGCGAAATTCATCGCAGTACTTTGCTCCTCTCCCCACCATATCGGCGATTTTTAATATCCGCTGAATAGGATATGTCCCCTCTTCTCTGGCCATATCGCAGGGAGAGCCGCCTTGTGAGCGGTATATCATCTCGGATTCAGGGAGTAGAGACAAATCTTTCGTTTCGATCATCCAATCGAACAATTCCTGTTTCATCTCATTCATGATATCCTGGTGCTCCGGTGAGCCGGCAAGATTGTTCATTTCGTAGGGATCGTTTTGTGTGTCGTAAAGTTCATCTGCAGGGGTTGTCGGGCTCATAAGCCACGCTTCATCCCCTTCGAGTTTTCCTTCCGCATCCAATCGCCGCAACTCTTTTCGAATTGGCGTGATTTCAGAGAAGAAACTTTTCTGCATCCGCGGCCGATGCGGATAAAAGTTGCGGATATACTGATAACGCTTATTTCTGATGGTTCTGCTCATGACCAGCACTTCATCCACGCGGTCACTGATCGCAATGATATGATCTCTTTTTTCTCCTTCATGCTCACCTAAAAAAGCCTCCCCTTGCATATATGATGGCGGCTGAATCCCTGTCAGACTCAATACAGTTGGAGCAAAATCGACAAAACTGACCATCCGATGAACGGTGCTGCCCGGTTCATCCGGTGCAAGATGTTTATATTTATCTGGAAAGCGAATGATCAAAGGTACTTTGATGCCCGTATCATGAAGCCAGCGTTTTCCACGAGGCAGGCCGTCGCCGTGATCGGAATAGAAAAACACGATCGTATCTTCCGCCAATCCATCTTCTTCTAACTGATCCAGGATGTCCTGAACCTGCTTGTCCATCAGCGTTACTTGAGTATGAAGCACGGCCATATTCGTCCGTATAGTTGGGGTATCCGGATAATACGGAGGCAATGGAACCTTGTCTGGATCATGCCTTTCTTTTTCTGGCAATTTCTGACTGATTTCTTCCAATTTTTCTTTTGGATAGCGTGTTCGGCTTTGGTGGGTGGTCATGAAATTGAACACGCTGAAAAACGGTTGACTACTTTCTTTCTTACGCCAATGAGCCGTATCACTCGATTCATCCCACGCAGAGGGAGGTGTTTTGAAATTATAATCTTCTTTGACATTGTTGCTGCAATAGTACCCCTGTTTTCTAAGAAATTCTGTAAAACAGTGAATATTTTTTGCCAGCGGCATAACTCCGCGAAGATGCTGGGTACCCAGTGAACTGGCAAATACTCCTGTAATCAGGCTGGAGCGAGCCGGGGTGCATACAGGAGCAGTGGCGTACGCATGTTCATACCGCACGCCCTCCGCCGCCAGTTTATCAAGATTCGGTGTGTAGGCAAATTTATCACCGTAACTGCCCAAATGCGGGCTAAGGTCTTCGCAGGTGATCCACAAAATGTTCGGCCGGTCGATCTGTGCAGTTGACGCTTCGGAGTCCCAACTGGAACAAATTGCGCCCAGAATTGAAAGTCCAGAAGTCTGCAAAAAACCGCGTCGTTTAATTTTGTCTTCAATCATGTCAGTATTCCTTTTAAAATTATGTTTCGATTTTTGTACTTTTACTTATAGTTCTCTCATTTTTTACACTTTAAATCAAGAGATGGTCTATGATTGTGGCGATGACATTCTGTCTGCGACTCAAAACAAAAGTTGTTGATTCGGTTCGGTATCGATTTTCCGGCCGTAGGTTTCCCGTTTATGTTTACTTTCAGCTTTTCGCCCAGTGGTTCCTGCCTGGTTTTCGCTAAGTTCCTTGGTCCCAGGATATTTGGGACGGCCCACAAGCAATAAGGGTGGTGCTTCTTGGCCGGTCTGTGTAAGCCTGTCTCTGGCCATTTCTATATATTGTTCACAAATATCAATACCTATATATTGGCGCAGCATTTTTTTTGCCGCTATACAAGTCATTCCTGTCCCGCAAAAAGGATCGAGCACCACTTCGCCGGAGAAATCAGCTGTTGCTCCGTGTGTGTAAAGCCGAATTAATCTGGCCGGAAGTTTCTCCGGAAATGGTGCGGGATGAGCATTGTTTCGTTTCACATCTTCAGGGTACATAAACCATATTTGCTGAATTAGATCGATCCATTCTTCACGAGATATCTTGTTGGCTTTTTTTACCTCTTCTGAGAACTTGGGCGGTTGCCCTGGCTTGACGAAGACATTGATGAACTCGATGGTGTTATTTTCCAGCAGGTTTCCTGGATAGGGGTAGCTGCCAAACATCAATTTGGATGTTTGCTTTTGCCAGATATAAAGACTAAAGCGCAGAAAATCAGTGTTTGCCAAAATTGTGGCTTCGATGTCATTACAGATATTTTTTATATGGCGGGTATGTTGGTTGTTTATGATTTTTTTGGGGATCGGCATGATGGGAGTGTTGATGGCTAGTTTGCCATTGGGCCGAAGTATTCTTGCGCATTCTTTCCATACTGAAAGAAGGGCGTTTAGATAATTTTCATAAGACCCGGAGCAGAAACCGGTGGTTGTTTCATAAGACACCGCTGTCCAATAGGGCGGGGAAGTGACAACCAAATCAATACAAGCATCTGGAAGTTTCTTCACAATTACCGAAGCGTCTCCCAGATGCACTTGATTTAACAAAGAATGAAAATCCTTTGAATTCGAATTCACTGTCAAGATAGCGATACGTCCTATAAATGATTAGTGATTAGGCCCCCAATTTTTTCGCTTCTAATACAACTTGTTCGTAATTGGGATGTTCGGTCACTTCTTTTACTATTTCTTTGTAGCTTATTTTCCCCTCTTTGTCAATCACCAAGACCGCCCTGGTAATTAAGCCGAGTTCTTTGATCAACAAGCCATAAGCGTTTGCAAAAGAATGGTCTTTGTAATCCGATAGACAGATGATCTTCTCCGTGTTGAATGAATCGCAGAAACGTTTTTGAGCGAAAGGCAAGTCCATGCTGATAGCGATGACTTTACCGTCCAATTTAGAGGCTTCTTCGTTAAAGCGCTTCGTCTGCATCTCGCAAACAGGGGTATCCATTGATGGTACAGCGGAAATGACAACGACTTCACCTTTAAAATCGGAAAGACTTACGGGTTGAAGATCGTTGTTTAATGCCGTGAAATCAGGCGCTTGATCTGCCACATGGATTTCCGGCCCTACGAGGATCATTTCATTTCCTTTAAATGTGATGGCTCCTTTTCTTTCCATAATTATTTCCTTTCAGGTATTGATTTGGATGAACTAAAATCGATTTTACACAAAGATATATTTTCTATATTAAATTAATTTAATAAAGAAAATAGTAAACTAACTAGTATATTTCAAAATATATTTGAAGCAACGAAATGTGCGATAGATAGCCTGGAATAAAGAATTGAATCCATGTCCAGGAAATTTTTATCAAAATTGTCTTAAAAATATAAATGAAATGCCGATAACATAGTTAAATTTATTTTTAAATCTTACCTATATTGAGGGTGAAAAACAGGGAGGTTCTGATGATCTGCAAGACCGTGACTCCAGATAAAAAGAATGACTTTTGTATAAGCGAAGAGCCTTTTTTTTATGAAGAGTGGATAAAAAAAGAAAATATCATGTCTGATTCAGACATAGAAATTCAAGAAAAGTCCCTCACATTTCTTCTCATCGAACTTGGCTCAACTTGTTGCTTAGAAGGTAATTACAGCTATGCCGAATCGTTATATAAACGGGCACTGAAACTTCTGTTAAAGGATCAGAGATTTAATCATCCTGAGCTCCCCGAACTGTTAAAAAAATATGCCTCCTTGTTAAAAAGAACCGGCCGCGAAGTACTGGCAAATGGTTTGGAAGTCTGTTCGGATGTCATTCAGCAAAATGTTTGGTTAAGGATTTAATTTATCCAAAGATATTTGAAACCGTGACACACCATCCACCACTGTGATTTCAGGCTTTTTAAGGATACACCAAAAACGACGCCTTTATGTTAATTTCATTTATTTAATTGTCATGAAATAAGCGTATTTTTCTGGTGTACCTCCCAATACACTCCAATTCTTTTCACGAAATCAGCAGGCTTTTCGGCATATAACAGTCCTTCTCGATGGTCGAGCCAAGCCAGAACAAAGGCGCGATTTCCACCAGCCCGCCGATAGCCACG
>CAZXSQ010000278.1:0-9263 GCA_964643335.1 uncultured bacterium | reverse complement strand
ATCCTGCGGCTGATCAAATTGGCAACCAGTAAATAGGCGAGCATATTGGATACACGGCCAAATTCCAAATCGACATGATGACCGTTTCGTAATTCGGTGATGATGCGTTGGATGGACGCCGTCAGTGTCACTTCACCTTCCGCTTTTTTCCCAGCTGTTTCAACTACAAACGGCAGTTCACGCACAGCCCGTAATTTTCGGTATAAAGCGGCAAGGCTTTCTTTGTTGGCTCCCCAATCATCCGCGTTGTCTTTCAACTGGCTGGGGTCCATATCGAGTAATCTTCGCAGCCAGTTTTTCTGGAACAGGTTGCGGAGAATGTACGCTGTCTCAATGGCGGTGGGGTGGAGGTTGAGTTCATCTTGAAGCGGAGCAATGTCTTCCACATCAATTTCTGAAAGAGGTATCTTCACCTCCAGATCGTAACTTACATTCCGCTGACGGGCTGAGTCCGGATCGAGTGTGCAGATCAATACTTTTCCCGGGAACAGGTTTTTTAAGCCTTTCACGAAGGAATCTTTTCCAGGGCCAGATTCCGATCTTGTTTCCCATCCATACTCACTGTGCATGTCGAAAATCAAGTTCACGGCTTTGCTGCTTCGTATCAAACCGGCCAGTACGAGGCGGGTTAAAAACGTTTTGCCGGTGCCGGTTTTCCCGAAGATGCCGTTTGAGCGTTCAATGAAGCGGTCTAAATCGAGGCAGACTTCCACTTCTTCCATATCCAATGGAGCGCCGAGATTGAAATACCGGGTTGCTGTTGTGCTTTCTTCTCCAAACACGCGGTTCACATCCGATTTGGAGGCTTCGCGAATGGTGGAAAAATGGATGGGGATGCTTTTGACTGGGCGTAGATGTTCCTCCCGGTCAAATTCTTCGGGCCGGATGCCGCGTTGGAGCATCAACATGGGTTTGAGCGAGATGGTGGCGTAGGTATGATCACCTGCGAGCACTTCGTCGAGCAGGGAAGAGCGTGAAGGCGGATCACGCAGTATCGATGCGCTGGAAGCATCGAGACATACATCGGTGATCATCGAGAAGAAATCGAATTCGCTGCCTTCCACCACAACGAATTTACCGGCGCGCACCTGCTCGACCGAGTATAGCGGATTCAGCCGCATCTCGAGTCCTTCCGCCAGTGAACCGGAGGTGATTACGCCAAGTGAATTCGGATTCATATTCAAGTTACCAACCATGATTCCAGTCTGTTGATGATTCGTTTGAGGGTATCGTAATCGTCCCGGTAGATTTCTGAAACCGCCTTGCCGATGCGTATTGCTTCTTCGCGTTTCCAGCCTTGTGCCTCGATCATGCAGCGGCTGACGCTCAATAATAAATCCTCGGTTGAGGATTTGCCCGATGCATAGATCAATCGTAAAAATCCCAAATCCTGGCTGACGGTGCGGATTTCATCATCCAGGCATTCATTCACCTGCGCGTGTAATGTGGGTGGTGTACGCGGGAGGCAGTATTGAAAACCGTCCTTGTCCATTAAACCCACCAAGAGGGCGTGAAACTGTGAACGCAGCAGCGATGCCAGCTGCGGGTAAGCCTGCGGCAGTTGGTCTTCCGGCAGTCCCAGCGCCATGGGGCGGCGGTTGGGATCGATGCTGGTGGTTTCAGCGTTATAGACAACGCCGATGCACGGCGCTTCTTTCCCCACACGAATAAACGAGCCGAAATCAGGCGGGCGGCAGTTTTGCCTGCACTGCCCAATGATTTCTGTGGTGCTGGTGTAAATAACTTCGCCGGTGGTTTTCATGTTGATCCTGGTATTATTTACCTGTTTCTCAATAATTAAAACTTTTCTTTAGTATCGCGTGATGCTTGCAGTACCCGAATCACTTCAATTCCTTTGTCAGAAGGCCGGTAATATATATTGTAATTTCCTATTGGATAGATTCGCAGATCGGGAGCAAGGCGAAACCGCGATGGACCTAATTTTGGTTTTTCCGCAAGCAGTTTTAATTTCTGGTTGACATTTTCAACAAGCCTATCGGCAGCGGGTAGATTATCTGCAGCAATGTAATCCCATATCTCATCAAGATCATGCCTGGCAGCAGGCCGGATAGTGATTTTTGTCATCAGGGAGTTATAGCCCCTTTTTTGTTTTTAGGCGTTCATGGCCTCGTCGAATGATATCTTGTGGATCCCATGGTTGTGGTTTTCCACTGTTCAATCCTTCTTGGATTTTTTTACGTAAATAGGCTTCTTCTTTTAATTGAGTTTCAATGGCCTCACGGACGAAGTCTTCTATATTCATATCCGTGTCTTTCACGGCATCTTCAATTTTATTCCGTAAATCTTCAGGCAGTGATATGTTCATAACCGCAACACTACTCCTTCACAAACGTTTTTAATCTATTATATGTTAATTTCTTTTAGTTCGGCAAGTAGCCATCCTCTTAAGGTTCATACTCTAACCGTAACGTCACGGTTGTGCGGTGCAGTTTACCGCGTACGTACCAAACGCTTATTGGAAGTTCTCCTTCTTTCGCTCTAAAATTCTACGCCGGAGAACGATGTCTTGCTGAATCGACTGAAGCGTCTCTGCGTCAAGATCACTCTGAATTTCCGCGAGCAATGCTCCGGCACCGTCAAAATCCCCTAATCGCATTTTCAATTCAATCAGGAGCAAGCGAGCGGGTTGGTACTCAGGCTTGCTTTTGATGAGTTCATATACAAGATCTCGCGCCTGACTCCATTCATATTTCAGGAAGTGGCGTACGGCCTGGCGGAATTCCCGCGGTTCCTTAATCTCCATGAGGCGTGAATAGAGATGCATACTTATCGGGATCAAACCGGCCAAGAGCAACCATGGAATCTCCGTGATGAGCGCCGGAGCGATGAACAAGAATGTCAGGATAACAGTTCGTTTCCAAGGCTGATGAATTGTGTCACCGATGGCAAAGCGCATCGGATATGCCAACGTGTCCACAACCAATGCTTTGCGTCGTGTGATTTCCGCCATAATCTCTTACAATTCAATTTGCCGCTTATTGTCTGCCCAGAAGGTAATAGTCATGTCGCCGGGAGCAACATGAATAGTGATGGTCTTCTGCCGGATGAAGAAACGGACCAGCAGGAAAAGGAATGTGAAGAATGTGAGAATGGCACACGTACCCATACCAAATTGATATGACAGTATCGGAGGGTTTGCCTGCAAACAGATACCACAGCGCGATGATTGTCCCACCGATACCTGGCAAGAAGAGAAGTGACAACAGGGCCGCGATCAGTCGAGACCCCTTGAGTTGTTTCTTCTCCGTGAAGCTCACGAGTTCTAGTGGGATGTCGACTGTCGATTCACAACTCCAGAATTTCTCCCGGTAGGACAAGATGGATCCCTGAAGAGTGATCCACGCCTTCGGCCCGGAGAGCAACGGTACTCTGATTTCATCTCCATCCTTCATCATCCTGCATCCGTGACACGCCGTCTATGCTGTACCCGCAACTCAAATTCAACCTTTTCGGTCTGATCCCAGTAGTCCGCTAGACTATGCGTGTCCCAAAAATCAGCAATCTCTTCTAATGTTTGGGCCTTTGAGATGCTAGTGACTTGGGTATCTTCACTTTCTTTCATACTTTCTTCGCTTCTTCCTATCCAAGTCTCGCGTACTTAAGGATCAACTTTTCAGATCACGCGGTGGTGAAATGTATCTTGCGGTGCAATTGATCGAGTCCGCCATTGGCTTCCGCTACGTTGTTTAACGCAAGTACCAACAGATCAACATCACATTCCGCTAGAACGGCGTTGAGATATTCAGCGGCCTCATTCGGGTCACGCAACGCTTCAAGCAAGTGGGGTTGATAAGGTTCAGATGCTGGGATTTTCATGAGTTCTGCTCCGGTAAACTTTCCACAGAAACAATCAGTGATAAAGTGCTCCAAACAATGTTAAAAATGATCTCAATCTACAATTTATATTGCCGACCAGGCCGGTCTTTCGGAGATCCATTGATGCGCTGTTTCCTGCAGCCATTCTTCCAGATCACGGACAAGATAGAATTGGGGGAAAAGCAGACTGTCCTTTTCATCAATGAATCCATCGGCGGCGGCTTGCTGCGCAAGAACGGTTCCCGGATAAATACGAATCCCCACAGTTATTTTCATCATTTCCAGATGCAATGAATCCGCGAAGGAGAAACTGGTTTCCACCGATTCACGGCTTTCTCCCAATCCGCCCAACAAAAGAAATCCTATTTGCCGGATTCCTTGATCCTTCAACATCCGGGAAATCTCCCGCACCTCTGCCGGTGTGAATCGCTTGTTCATATTGTGCAGAATTCGCTCACAGCCGCTTTCAAATCCCAGGCTCACTTCCGCGCAACCTGCTTGCGCCATAGTTTTGACCAGAGATTCGCTGATCCTCCAGGGATATAGGATGCAGCGCCAGGTGATATCCAATCCTTGGTCGATCATCAACCGGCAGAGTTGTTCCGCATAAGAAGGGGGAAAGTTGAAGGTGTTATCCACAAAGAAAAACTGATGGAATCCCATGTCAGTATATTGTTTCAGTTCCTTGATCACTTTTTCGGGAGAACGTCTGCGTGGTTTGCGGCTTTCGATGGTACTGGTAGAACAGTAGCTGCAAGCAAAAGGACAACCGCGCCGGGTTTGAAAAGGAATCCAATTGTCTTTTGCCGCCTGGGAAATCCATAAATCCACATCGGGATAGGGAAAGCTGTTCAATGTTTTGGATATTGTTCTATCCCCTTGCATGCCCTTTCCCGGTAAATAAAGGTTGGGAATATCGTCGAGGGGCATTTTGTTCTGTAATCGTTCCAGCAAAATGGGAAATGCGGTCTCCCCTTCTCCCTGAATCCCCATATCCGCCCCCAAATAATTCAAGGTGCTCACAGGAAATAAACTAAAACCTGCACCCCCCAGAACAATGGGAGCCGGACTAAATCTGCGGCAGCATCTTACAACCTCTTTAACTTTTTCCAGGAGAAAATTTGGATGACTTCGGTTCTGGTCGTCAATATTGCGGATTGATATTCCGATAAGATCAGGGGAGAAGGCAGCGATGGTTTCCCTGAGAACGGATTGTACATTGTTTTCGAATAGCAGATCGATCAATTTTATTGAATGCCCTGCCTGTCGAGTGGCAGCGGCTACACACCCCAGTCCCAAAGGCAAGACAGGCATGTTGCACTGCTCGGTGTTGGTTGAAATAAAAAGAATTTTCATTAAGTTTCCAATTAGTATTATCGTAGGATGTATCAAGTTTTTCGAACCATGGATTGTTCTCCAGAAAGTGAAAGGTCAAATAAAGCAACCTTCCCTACTCGGACAATCCTTCATTAACGCTTTTAATCAATTATAGTTTTATTTCTTTTAGTTTCTTTTAGTTCGGCAAGTTATTTCAGAAGAGACTATTTTGGCTTTATAAAGGTAACGATTCTAGAGGGTAGTGGTGGGTTTCATTATCATTCAACCTACGGGGCTAAGTGTTACGTATCCACAAAAGAAAAGATCCGGCCAAAATGACCGGACCTTCTTTTATATCGAGTAGATAAGTGTTCTAATACATCATCCAATCTGTTACATCGACACCTTCTGAGAAGACCATAATACCACGAGGGGCGTTATGAAAACCGCCTTCTCCCATATCATTCCAATTGGCCAAACCAAGACCTTGTGTTTCAAGACGAGCACCATCCACGTAGCCTGTCCAATTAATCAACCATTCATCACCCACGGTTACATAATTACCATCATCATCAGGTATTAATACCAAAGGTTCCATATCGACAGGAGTATCGAAAATATCCGTAACATCCGGGGAACCTTCAAAGCTTAATGACGTATAAGGAACGGCTAGTTCCAAAGCAGGGATACCAACGATCTCTTCACCTGGCACAGCATCTTCTATCAAATGAGGAAGCGCTGCCAATTGGAAGGGTAAGACCCCGGCTTCTTCCGCGGCTGCAGTATCCGTTATCGGAGCCCAATCACCAGGGAGATCGTGATCTGAAAAGAAAAACGGTGGTCCTTCAGCACCTCGGACACCAAAATTGCTAGGAGCCCATTCTGTACCACTTTCATCAATGTCGGCTAACAGTGGAAAATAACCGAAATGATAATTGGGAGGATCTTCGCCAACACCATTTACAACTCCAAATTCTTCTTCGAAAACAGTCCAGTTAGGCGTTAAAAAGAATTCAATATTGAGACATTCCCCATTAGCCCAACCGGCGTATCCCGTATCATCGGCTGCAAGAGGATCGACTAAATCTCCCGAGTACACCAAACCGTTTGGATTTATATACAACATAGGCATAGTGATCAGGAAATACACTTGATCATTATCCCACAACGCTCGCCATTGATAACCTATATCCAGTACTTCACCCCATAACGAAGCGTTATTAAAACTATGTCTCGTTCCATAAAAATCACCTGTCCACTCAGATCCAGCCCATTCTTCTTCCGTCCATTCTCCGTCGATAACAGGCGGATCGCCAGTTACACGGTTGACATTGTAAATTCTTACCTCAGCGATTTCTTGGCATAGTGCAGTATATGCCGAAACGATCATCATACAACTTACGAACAACAAAATTTTCTTCATGATTGCCTCCTTTAAGAGGTCGCTTTGCCTCACTGAATCAATACAGCCTATAACCTGTCTACTCCGGACTACTATTATCTTCGTCCGAAATCTCACTGCCTCAAAACTTATTCATACCATCTCCTTTTGCATTAAATATCAATTATCTTGTAAACCATAATATCATAAATCCCATCAATAAATCAAGCGAAAAAATATATTTTTCAACAAATTGTTTACAGGACTCTTTTTCAGTGAGCGAGTAAAAGAGTCACAGCAATACTATCCTTGCGATTTGGATAAAACATCACCAGCCCCAGGCAGATCGAACTGGAATGTCGTATTTGAATTAAAAGGATTCGGAAAGAAAGTATTCTTCAACTGCAGTTTCAGTCATTTCGAAGGCGCCCAAATCGGGTGCGGGTCCAAAGTAGGGCAGGCCCACATCAGAGCCGGCATCGATGAGGTTGCTGCCGGGGGAGAGGCGGAGAAAGTTGGTGACAGGCAGACTGCCGACGGCGTTCCGCAGGATCTGGAGAAGAGTAGAGTCAATGGAGATAAAGTCGGCTGCGCTTACGGACATACCGTTCCAGGTATTGTGGGTGTCATTGACATTCCTGGATAACTCGGTGAAGCCGTTGTCACCTATCTTGAAAGCAATGGAATTGGTGATGGTGTGAGGTTGGCCGTCGTTGAGGCTGATTTGGATGGAACTGTATTTTCCGTTGTTGATGATACAACCCCTGGGATTGCGGTTGCCGTTCTCGTCGATGCCGAAGCCTTTGTTGTGCCAGGCAACGACCTTGTTGAGGATGATCTGGCTGGCATCCTGCCGCAGTTTGAAACCCATACCGTCGCCGCGGTAGGTACCGGATGGAATGTTGAATTCGTCGCGCTTCCAGCCGTTCTCGAACACCCAGGCATTTTCAACGAGCACCGGGCTGGCAGCGTGCCAGAAATCGAAGCCGTCATCCGAATTGTACCACGCGCGGCAGCCGCTGAAGACATTGCCTGGACCTAGCGTCTCGAATTTGGCGGCAAAGCCATCGGCGTCCTCGCCATTCGTTTGCCTGTCGCTGTTGAGATAGGAATCGCAGTTGAGAACAAGGTTGTTGCTGCCTCCAGCCATCCTTACCCGTTATCTCCAGGCCGGACGCATTGCTTTTTGTTAGCGACAGCTGTTCGACAACATTGTTCGAGCTATACACTCGCACGTCATAATAGGCTGCATGGTAGACGGTCAGCCCCTTAAAGTGCCACCAGCCGCCGGTGACGAGTAAACCAACCGCATCACCGGTCGCGGCGATCGAGTCGTTATCGCGGGGTTGGGGCCGATTGGCGTGGCGGGGATTGTTGCTGAAGTCGAGGATGGGCGTTTCGCCGGGCACGGCAAAGAGGGAGATGGGATTGTCCTGTGTGCCGGACTTGGTGATGTTTATGGAATGATCAAGCATGTACGTGCCGCTGCTCATGTAGATAATGTCTCCAGGTGCAGCCGCATCGATCGCCTGGTCCAGAGTAAAGCTGCTATCAGGAGCCACGTTATAGGTATCACCGAACACGGTGTTGGTGAGTGACAGGCACAAGATCCAGTACAATTGGAGCATGCCGGGTTAAATGCATGATTGATCCTCATTACTCAAGTATCTTTTATTATACACGAAGCGATAAAAGTAAAAAAATTGTTTTTATAATCTGTTGTCTTTATTATTATTTTGAGTCACATCACACCCTGGTGTAAGGTGGCTCGGACCTTGGATATGTCTCAAAACAGGTTAGACACATAGGTCTAACCCTACATATGGTAGGGGCAATCCGCCGCAGCGGAATGCCCTATGTTGTGGCATCCACCTCATCTGACATAGTTTTGAGACACTTTCCCTTGCCATCCCCCAAAAATGCTCACTATTTCGCTTTGGAGTTGTCTCAAAGTTGTAGACATATTCCGATCCTTCTGCCTATCTTCTGAAGGTTCTTGTGGTTTTCGGATTGGCCATCATCAGTTCCGTGATCTGCTTCCGTACACTGTCGAAATCTTTTACATAGGCATAAGCCTTGTTGCGATTTGGTGATTCGCTCCACGAGAGATGGAACTCGCCGCCAAGCGTAATGTTACCCGGTGGCGAAGTCTCAAACAATGCCCGGCTGGACGGGCGGCAGGCGTACAGCACACGCAATTGATCCCACGTCGGACGGTCCATGTTATCCTTGCCCTCAAAATAGGCCTCATAGCTGCGGCGGATTAGGTGAGCCGTAGGCGCATCCCGGTAACAGTCACCGATTCGTAGTTTACTACCACTGCCACCGGCATACACCATCGGGATTTCAACAGGCATCAGGGCCAGTTCCTTCCGGGCCGCTTCAACATCTTTCCGGTAGTTGAAACCACATCGCCCGCTGGGCAGCTTCCCATCACCATTTCCTCCGGCGCCGTAGAATTTTACTTTCTGTCTGACCAGTTCCTGACCGTTCAGGGGATTGATGTCATCGGGTTTCGACTCGAGCAGCCGTGCAATATTCGTAGCCGGTCCCACCGTCACGAGCGTCACGCTGGCATCCGGCTGTGCCGCGAGAATTCTGCGAAAGAGCATAGCTGCATCTGGGGTGTCTTCATGCTTCTTAGCCTTCGGATCGGCAGCGGCCACGCTGGACAAGTATCGATCGCTGCTGAACGGCGCATCCTTTTTCCTTACGGTGCCAACCGGTA
>CAZXSQ010000277.1:2212-9267 GCA_964643335.1 uncultured bacterium | reverse complement strand
CCGCGATACAATACCGGCACCCGATACACCGATGCCAATCCATCATGACAATCCCATCGTCACGAGACCAGGTTGCTTGTGTGGGACATACCCGCACACACGGTGGATTATCACAATGATTGCAAAAAACCAAGATCGGAGCATGTTCAATATTTTCTTCCACATATTTATTTTCCTGACTCGGGAATGCATCATGATATCTTTCTGTCCAAATCCATTTCACTTCGTTATCCGGATTGGGCAGATCAGGAACATTATGATAATTATGACAGGCTTGTATACAATCCTGGCAACCATCTTTCGCCGTACATTTCTTTATATCCACGACCATAGCCCATCTTTTGGCCTTTAAGGCTTCAGGATTTGGCATAAATTCTTCTGAACTCGCTGCATCAACCTTTACAGATGATGTACCCGCCAGTCCAACTAAAGTGGAAAGACCTGCTATTTTAAAGAATCGTCTTCTGTCAACACCCATCAGTTATTCTCCCTCGGTTCGATGTGACAATCCCAACAGTACGGTGTTACTCCCAAATAATCGTGACATCGATCACAAAACTGTGTCTTATTCGAATGACATTCCATGCATGTATTGGAAAGGCTCATGGTATACTGTTTCCCATTTGAGGAGACATAGATCCTGTTTTTGTTCCGAACCACTTCGTCTCTCCATTCGTCTAACAAATTCATGTGTTTTGTTCGCATATAGTCGGTGGATTCAACACACTGTTCAGCGTCGCTGACAATTTCCGGTTCGGGGACTTGAGCTGCTTTTCCACTGGCCAGGTTGTACCAAAAAGGAAAAGTAATCAGACAGAGGAAGATAATCACGCCCAGTATTATTTTTCCTGCATCATACATTCTCATTAACCTCCGCTTTTCCTGCGAGTGGCTGCATCCGCAGATCGACAGTCCTTTCCTTCTCACCCGTCATGACAAGAGCGTTTCCCAACATTTCGTGAACACCGCCAACTTCCACTCCCGGCACCCAATATTCCAGCAGAGGCGGGAGCGTGGCTTTATCGATAGCGCAAATACAAGTGAGTATGTTAACTCCGTGTTTATCATGGACATACTTCACTGCGTTCGCTCTAGGGAATCCTCCACGGAGTCTCATTTCCATATTCTCATCCGAGCCTAGACCGGAACCGCTTCCACAGCAAAATGTTTGTTCACGTATAGTATTATCTGGCATTTCGTGAAAATTATTGCAGACATGTTTTAAAACATAGCGGGGCTCTTCAAGCAGTCCCATGGCCCTGGCTGGATTACAGGAATCATGAAAAGTCACATTCCAGTGATCATTCCGGCTGGGATCAAGTTTCAATTTGTTATGGTAAATCAAATCTGAAGTGAATTCACAGATATGCACCATTTTGGTTGAAGCCGCATTGGTGAATTTGGTTCCAGTGATTGGAGAAACCGGTTCTTCCAAGAAATCCGCCGGACCGTTTACTGTATCCATGTATTGATGGACAACACGCCACATATGCCCGCATTCACAACCGAGAATCCATTTCACCCCCAGCCTTTTGGCTTCAGCATAGATTTTGGCATTCAACCGTTTGAGCATTTCTCTGGATTGAAATAAGCCGAAATTGCCACCTTCCGAGGCGTAACCGCTAAAAGTGTAATCAAGACCGATTTCGTGGAAGAGTGCGAGATAGCCCAGAAAAGTATAATAATGGGGACTGGCAAAATAATCCGCCGAGGGAACAATGATCAGGACTTCCGCGCCTTTTTTGTTTACAGGTGGGTCTATGTTTAAACCAATAATATCTTTCAGATCATCGGCAGCAAACTCAATATTGTCTTTAAAAGCATGAGGAGGAACGCCAAGGTGATTTCCGGTTCTATAGCAGTTCGCCACCGGCTCCAGAACCCAGTTGATGTTCACTCCAATTAAATTGAGCAGTTCACGAACCTGCATGGTGACTTCAGCCGTATCAATACCATACGGACAGAAGACGGAGCAGCGTCTGCATTCAGTGCATTGATAAAAATAATAAAACCACTCTTTGAGAACATCGATAGTGAGTTCTCTCCCCCCAATCCATTTTCCCAATATTTTGCCGGCCGTGGTGAAATCATTCCGATAGATCGAGCGGAAGAGTTCCGCCCTCAAAACCGGCATATTTTTGGGATCGCCCGAACCGATAAAATAATGGCATTTATCCGCACAGGCACCGCACCTCACACAGATATCCATAAACAAACGGAAAGATCGGTATTTATCCAACCGTTCTTTGATGCCATCAAAAATAATTTCTTTCCAATTTTCCGGTAATTTCCAGTCTTCATCGGTCGGCGACCATTCCCGCGGATTAGGAAGGTCCAAATATTTCAAATTCTTGGGAGCCGCAGTATAACAAAAGGTTCCCTTTCTGAAATTAACATGAGGATCAGTCCATTCTTTTTGAGGCGGACTATGATCAATCTGCGCCATTTCTTCTGGTTTGATATTTTTTTCTGACATGGTATTTCCGTGCTTTTTGTATTGTGATAAAAACACTTGCCAAAGGCCAGTGCCGAGTACATTCTTCTTTGTGTTCAGACGATTTTATTCTTCTTTTTCAAGCGGATATCCTGCTTTTTTCATTTTATCCCTGAATTCATCCTCCCATTCTTCATAGGTATGAACCTTAACCGGGTAATTCCAAGGATTGATGTGTCTGCGCATTCGGCTGTCATTGGGTAAATTTCGCGTGGGACTCAAAAACACTCCAGCCATATGCATTAATTTACTAAAAGGAAAATAGGCAATCAAAAGACAAACCATCAGCAGGTGAAGATAAAATACTATACCGATTCCCGCAGGAATACGCGGGCTAAAACTCAACAAACCTGCGGTCAACTCCTTTACTTTCACCAGATCCACTTTCACCGGTGTGTAACGCATCAACATACCGCTTAGCACGATGCCTATAATCAATAAAAGCGGGAAATAATCGGAAAGCATTGAGAAATAACGGAGTTTAAGATCAAAAATTCTTCTAAAGATCAGAAATGTTAAAGCGGCGAGAATAACCAAATTAGTTATATAAAGAATGGGTACACCAATTTGGAAAAAGCCGTCTAGAGTCTGAAGAGTACCAACAAAGGAGGGAACCGGTTCTGTGAAGAAACGTAGATGCCTCAATAAAATAATCAAAAAAGACCAATGGAATGCCAACGCTCCCAGCCAAAGAAATTTTTCAGAACTGTATAATAACCGTGGACCTTGCTTTAACTCCATCTTACTGTTTCTAAACAAGGAACGGAATAAAAGAATTTCTAAAACCATTCTCAAGAAAGTTCCCACTTTGCTGGACGGATTATCTAATTTATTGTGCCGCATCCATGATAAAGATTTTTGTTGACCGCAAGTTGTCGGAATCCGGAATGGCACCGGAGCTTTTGACCATTGCACAACCTTGTAAATGATCCCACCAATAAATACCGCAATGGCCGCATAAGGAATGATGATTCCAAAAATCCCCCGCATAATCGCAGGAAACCAGCCTATTGCCCATAAAATGATAAGTACAACAAAAACACCGGCCGCTGTTATTGCAGCCCGTTGTTCCGTTGCAACGAGGGAATTCAAGGCGTTCATCTGCCATTTCCTCCGTTCTGATTCAACCGATCATGATTACAAACTGAGAAAGAGTCCTCATCCTCTTCTTTGGCATTCTCGGCCAAAAGATCGGCTCGTTCCAAAAGTTTGTATGTTTGATTGGTTATTTGATTCGCTTTTATTTGGTAGATTTTTTCACGGCATTTCATATATTCTTCGAATGCCAAGAGAGCCAATTGATCAATTCGTGATTCAAATTCCACGAATTGATTTAAAATCTGCAGTTCTTGGAGTTCATTTTTCAACTCATCTTCGATAACGTTTTTCAAAATAAACACGAACGACACTGCTTCCGAAGAAGAGAAATCCTGGACTGCCTTAATCCGAATTATATTCACCAATGAAGGCGACGTCCTTAACGGTTGATCTGTTTTTAAGAGATCCTGGTATAGGGCTTCGATTTCCTGAGAAACGGTATACCCGACTGGATTCGCAAATTGATTTTTTTCTTTTTTAAAAAAGTGGACCGAATCCGCTGGATAGGCTTCCAGGATTCGATGAAACCACTTTGATATAATGGAGGGTCTCTTTTCGGACAGCAAGTTTACTAAATGTCTTTCTTCATTCATTGACAACTTCCCTTACGCCATGTTTCTTTGAAAAGAAACATGGTGATTTAGAATCAACATGCCTACGTTTTACGAACTTCTCTCAAGAATTGAGAGAAGATTTACCCTTTATTGATCAATTACTCATCAATGAACGGTTTTTACTTGAAGGTTTTTCCCCGGAATTCATTGACAGCCATAAAAATACACGCAAGACAGTGAATTAAACTTTCCACTACGGAAATTGAATTCATTCAGGTTTAAGACCGGTGGTGATTGGATTTTTCAATCACCACCGGATACTTCATTTCGTTATTAAACACACCCAGTCGGTTTGGGTAGTCCTGCTATTTTGCATGCGCCTTTAGCAGGGCCGGAAGGAAAGAGTTCATAAATCTTTTTGAGATCCATTTTGGTCTCTTTACACAGTTTACGAATCATTGGGGCCACTCCGTATTCTTTGTAATAGTTACGGATATAGTTTACGACTACCCAATGTTCATCCGTCATTTCTTCCACACCTTCTGTGGGAGCAATAGCTTCCGCTACTGCTTCATCCCAGTCTGACGCATCTTGAATGAAACCATCTTCATCAATCTCGAATTGTTTTCCAGCAAGTTCTACTGTAGCCATTTTTCCTCCATCCATTCTCCGCACCCGTCATAAGTATTAATTCTCCTATGATCTAGGTGCTATTTTTTTATATTTTTTATTTAAATACTTTTTACCGAGTTATAAAAGCTATACAACTCAGCTAACCACAAGTAATGCAATTCCTGTGCATTATTTTCTTTCGGTGCCGGGCAGCCTGAAAAATTCCTTCTGCCCAATTCACTGTGCCCGATGCGTGATGATGGCAAAAAGAAGCTAGGACCTTGTTGTAAAGCAGACCATCACGCCGTCCATCGAAACCATAGCCCCGATCCACACGAAAAACCGAGCCGCTCATGTCGTAACGATTTTCGCACACACTGGAATATCGAAATTCATGGCCTCGCAGTTCCGACCCCAACGGGAAAAACGGGTTGTCTTTGTCCACCACCAGGGAGGTATACCCATGCCCCTGGGGACGGCGGTCAACAGAAAAAGTTATAGGAAAAACTCCAACCATTGGAAAATTCAAACCATCTGTAATCAATGCCTTACTCAAATATACCAAACCTCCACACTCTGCAAGAACTGGCATACCATCTTCGATTTCAGAGAGTAAACTGTTTCGAAATAACGTATTTTCAGAAAGCTCTCTCGCAAAAGATTCGGGGAAACCGCCCCCGATATATAAAGCATCCAGTTGCGGAAGCGAAGCATCGTGCAGGGCACTGACCTCAATCAATTGAGCACCTTGACGCTCTAATGCTTCAAGATTTTCGGGATAGTAAAAATGAAACGCCTCGTCCCGCATAACACCGATCTTGAGAGTGCTCTCAACCGATTCAACATTCCCTTCATCTTGAGGTGAATATCTCAACAACGGCGCCGAAGCCGAGAGTTGCAAAATCGCTTCAATATCCAACTGCTTTTCAACGGCTTCTATTATTCTTTCCAGAAGAGACTCCGGCTCCATATGTTCTTTTGGGGGGGACAATCCCAAATGCCGTTCGAAAAGAGAGAAATCACTCATTCTCGATAAAGAACCAAGCACCGGAATCCCCGTCTCTTGTTCAACCGCAGAACGAATTACTTTTTCCTGACGGTTTCGAGCGACCTGATTTAAAATAACTCCACTGAGTTTTAAATCAGGATTCATCAACTTGCAACCAAGCACCATGGCGGCGATAGTTCGTGTGGTTTTCGTGCAATCCACAATGAGAGTGAGAGGCGAGTCAAGCATAACGGCGAGTTCCGCCGTGCTATAGGTGCCCTTCTCATCCATCCCGTCATAAAGCCCCCGGTTGCCTTCTATGACCGCAATATCAGCATTGCGGCTGTTCACGCCGATGGAATTCATGATGGACTCGGGTCCCATCAAAAATGAATCAAGATTCCGGCAGGAACGTCCAGCCGCAAGAGAGAGCCATTGGGGATCAATGTAATCCGGACCTTTTTTAAAGGGAGCGACGCTCATGCCCCGCCTGCAGAGCGCTCCAATCAAACCCAGGGTAATTATGGTTTTACCGGAGCCTCCACGAAGGCCGCTCATAACAACTCTTGGACAGGCGTTTACTACTTTTTCCTCTTGCGGCTTGTCCATAATAACACTATAAATCCACACCTTATGGTTTACTTCTCAGGATCATTTCATCCTTTGGAAGCACCTTCTTCATGAGGAATTTCTATAAAAGAACCACCGAAATAGGTGTAAACACAACGTCCCGATTCAATGAGTTCTCTGATAGCAGCCTTGCATAACTTTTTATTGCAACGATCTTCCCCGAAGTACTCGATCATTGCTTTTTGCAAATCCGTAGGTTTCAGTTTTTTTTGACCTTGTGCATCTTTCACCATGTTGTACATGGCATCGGCTATTTGATCGACTGTCAATTCTTCTGCCATTTTAATCACCTCTTTAGAATCGCAAATGGGCTGAACGTTTATAAGATAAACCAGCATGTTTGAAGTCGTCAATATGCTCCTTCTGGAATTCAATGCCGGTCATTTCAAAGAAACGAGGCCACCCAATGCGTTCAATCCATTCTCCGATACGCTCAAACTTTTTGGCGTTTTCGGACCAGAGTTTAACTATATTTGTTACGGCATCCACCACCTCGGGCCAATAGGGCGGATTATTCGGTAGAAACGGTATGGCCAGTTTGGAGAACGTGGGTTCATGCCGTGCATTAGATACCTTTCCACCAACCCAAATGGAAACACCGTCATTCAATGGATCGTTCAGCGGCATGGCAGGGCAAACCGTGTAACAGTTCGCACAATACATACACAAATCTTCGTTC
>CAZXSQ010000277.1:689-2202 GCA_964643335.1 uncultured bacterium | reverse complement strand
TCCACAGATTTTTTTCCATTCACAGTTGCAGGCCGAATGGCTGCTGTTGGGCAGGAAGCCACGACAGTTGGTATTTCACATATATTCGGAAGAGTATCGTGATGAACTGCGGGTGGACGGCGGTGAATGCCCAAAATAGCGATATCCGAGCAGTGAACCGCTCCACACATATTCAGACAGCAGGCTAAGGCAATTCGAATTTTTCCAGGAAGTTCCATGGATTCAAATTTATCACAAAGAGCATCCATGACATTTTTAACAATTCCTGAAGCATCCGTCGCGGCGGAATGGCAATGGACCCACCCTTGAGTATGAACAATATTCGAAATCGAATTCCCCAATCCACCGACGGGGATATCCATTTGTTTAAGATCGGCAATCAACGGATCTATGTTTGATTCATCCGTCAGCAAAAATTCTATATTGTTGCGGCTGGTAAAACGAAGATGGCCATCGCAATATTTATCTGCCAAATCACATATATCACGCACCGTATATATACTTACCAATCGTGGATTGGCCGCACGAACAGTGTATAGTTTTTCACCTGACTCAGAAACATGAACCATGACGCCGGGTTTTAACAGTTCATGATGATGCCACTGTCCATAATTTCGTTTAACAATTTCCGGAAGATATTTTTCATAATGTGGAGGACCAATATCGGTCACTCTTTTTTTAGTCTGTTGGGACATCTGTAAGCCTCCTGAATCTTTTTTCAATTTTTGATTTGAAATCCAATGCTGGGAATCCGTAAAGATTATTCTTCTTCGTCCTCTTCTTCGCCGCCTTCTTCGTAATACTCCTCGTAGAAGACATAAGGATTATCTCTTGGATGTTCAACCATGTACGGATTCGGTTCGACTTCGATGGCTTCAAGGAAATTCCCTAATCCAACACGCTGGATAAATTCACCAACTCGTTCACGGGCCTTCCCTTCTTCGCACCAGATATCATGGATTTTTTCCACTAAATCTTTAATTTCTTGATAAGGAGGCTCCATTTTCATGAAAGGAACCAGAACCGAAGAGAGCAAAGCGCCTTCGACGATCGGAGCCTTCGCTCCAAGTAAAAGGCACGCACCACGATCTTTTCCAGGACGCAGAGCTTTCGGCATGACATTAATGCAGTGCATACATCGCCTGCAAAGAGAATTGTCAATATGCAAGGTCTTTCCATCCCATTCCATGCACTTGGCAGGACAGTTGCCGCAGACGTCTTTCTGGACATCGAGACCACTGTCGGCGTATTCCTTTACCGCATCCTGATCCACCTGAATTTCGTCCCGCCATGTTCCAATAATGGACATATCGGCACGGGCTATGGACGCCACACAATCATTGGGGCATCCGGCACATTTGAACTTAAACTTGTAAGGAAACGCCGGACGATGGAGTTCATCTTGATAATGCATGGTCAGGTCATAGCATAGATTCAGCGTGTCATAACAAGCCCATTCACATCTTGCTGGTCCGATGCAGCAACTCGGGGTTCTAACATCCGATCCGGAACC
>CAZXSQ010000277.1:0-679 GCA_964643335.1 uncultured bacterium | reverse complement strand
CGCAAATACCGGTTCCAATTCATCCGTCACGGTTCCGAGAAAAATAATATCGCCTGTAGAGCCATGCATATTCAATAAGCCGGAACCATGTCTTTCCCATATGTCACACAGTTTTCGCAGTGCATCTGTAGTGTAAAACCAGGCAGAAGGCATATTGACCCGGAGCGTGTGAAAATGCGCAACATTTGGGAATTTGTCTGGGACATCGGAATACCGTCCAATGACACCGCCACCATATCCGAGAACTCCAACAATACCGCCGTGCTTCCAATGCCCAATTTTCTCATCATAAGACAACTCAAGCTGGCCCAACAAATCCTGAGCCATGGGGTTCTTTTCGGCTGCCCTTTTTATTTCTTTGACAAAACTAGGCCACGGTCCTTTATCTAGCTTGTCCAGTTTGGGCGTCTTGCCATTTGAATTACCGTCAACCATGTTGATGCAATCCTCCCTTATTGTTTTTAAGAATTAAACCCGTTATATAAATCGAGTTCTTTTACTTGTTTTTCCCGAGAGTAAAAAAATGAGTGTGATCATGATTAAATCGCACCGCCGATTGAGTCTAAGGAAAGATGAACTCCGCGGTTTTTCCGCTGCACTCTCGGGAGATTTGCCTGAAGCTGTAAACAGCGGTTCTACACTTTACCCACTTTCACCTTCTTACAGAAAGTTTAGATGA
>CAZXSQ010000276.1:0-9347 GCA_964643335.1 uncultured bacterium | reverse complement strand
CGCATGATTAAAAAGATAGCACGATCAGAATAATTTCACTACACCCATTGCACCAATTATATAAATCCATTCATCTCAAAATTTCATTTCATTGAACAAAAGGTTTCTGATCTGTGGTTGAACACGGAAATAAAAACATATACAATTCGCAAAGGTTGTCCCTAAAATCATAAAATAGAAACAGGAATAAAAATGCACTTAAAAACCAAGTACGGTTTTACACTGATTGAATTGCTGATTGTTGTTGCCATTATCGGAATCCTGGCCGCCATTGCAGTCCCGAATTTCTTGAATGCGCAAACACGCGCAAAATTAGCCCGAGTTCAAGGAGATTTTAAAGCCTTGGGCACCTCGATTGAATTGTATATCCTTGATTGGGGTGCGGCTCCATGGGATTTGCCTTGTCCGTCCGGAGATCATGGGTGGGCGGCTTGCTTTTCACGACTCACCACACCGGTGTCTTTCATGAATCAAATATTACCCGACGTATTCCAGGCGCTTGATGTCAAAGACTCACTGTCTCCCGGTCACTTTGTCGGTTCTGATCTTTCATATGACTACACCACAATATATTTTAACGGCGGTGTAAATACGCCCAATCAAATGTGGGAATTCTTATTCGGCAGATCTCTTTGGAGAGTAGCCAGCGCTGGCCCTGACCAGGCCCTGATCAATGTTGCAGCGAGACGCTGGCTGGCGCCGCCTTATGATCCTTCCAACGGGCTGGTTTCACCGGGGGATATGCAATATTCTCAACAAAGTTTTCTAAATAAATAACCCCTGCTCAAGACTTTGAAAGCGGTTTAAAAAAACAGGATTTCATGGATTCATAGGTCATGATAGTATCTGTTGGAACCTCGAATTGACTCAATTTATTGAGATCAATGACGAGAGTAT
Organism: uncultured bacterium; assembly: GCA_964643335.1. Classification (GTDB taxonomy): domain Bacteria; phylum Hinthialibacterota; class Hinthialibacteria; order Hinthialibacterales; family Hinthialibacteraceae; genus CAZXSQ01. The sequence goes on along the minus strand of CAZXSQ010000276.1, from coordinate 8,450 downwards.
TATCCGCTTCTTCTTTTTCAAACATCACTTCCAAAGTGATCATGAATTTCATGGTTGATTCCACGCGGTTTTGTTGAACGGCAGGCCGTAATTCCGCCCATAAGTTAGACGACAGAAAAAGGTCAAACAATATTTCTTTCGGGATTTCGATCCAATCACCCTCTTGAGTGCCAAGATTACAGTTCGATTGGATCAGCTGAACTACTTGATAAAATTTTGCCTGAGTCGGTTGATCAAATTCCTCATTGGAATATTCTTCTTTGCTGTGAATCAGAAACAAGTCCAATTTGTTATCATCGATGGCCTTGATTTGATTACCCTCTAATTCAATTACATCACTTTCATCCAGACGAACAAGCACTTCATGGAGATGATGGGACGAAAAGCCTATCAATAATTGTAGGCTGCCAAGCACCGTGAAGAACAACTCTTCAGGTTGATAATTTCCCCGCGAACATAACTGCAGAATAGTACAAATTTTACGCCAACATTCCGGTGACCTCAGATCGGTACCTTTATTCAAAAAATCATGGTTCTGCCGTAACTTGAAGCAAAGCAGCTTCATAATAACTTCCGCCACCGCGGGTGAACGGCTGATAATCATTTTAATCCGTTGTTTATCCAACTTTACCAACAAAGAATCCTCTATAGCCGTGACCGTAGCCGACCGTGGAGCATCATCCAATATAGCGATTTCACCCACAATATCTCTTGGTCCGATTTCACCCAAAACAAGGTTATCACCGTTTATCTCTTTTTCGACAAGCAAACGGCCCTGCACTACAAAAAAAGCGCATCGTCCAATTTCTCCCTGACGCATTAAAACAGTTCCCTTCGGCGCTTGAATGGCTTCGCGCATAAGGTCACCAAAAGGAGATCCACTCATTTTTTTCATCCATTATTCCAGGAAATTGGTACACTTTCCTTTCAATACATACTATACGATACACGAAAGAATTCCATGTTTAAGGAGTAAATCGTTATATAAAACCCAATAAATTTCCAAATTGAATTGATGAATTGAATGGAAGGAATTGCTTTGGTATTTCTTTACATGTTGTAAATAAACAAAGAAAGGGATAAAATTTATAATTTGTGTAGCCAAAAAAATTGAACAGCGAGGATACAAGTATGTCAGTAGTTGTCACAGTTGGATGCCAATGGGGTGACGAAGGGAAAGGAAAGATCATCGATTATCTTTGCCGTGATGCGAATGTAATAACCCGGCATCAAGGCGGAAACAATGCGGGTCACACCATCCAGGTAGACGGCCAGCAGTTTATTTTTCATATCGTTCCCAGCGGGATATTAAAAAAAGAGACACTTAATGTCATCGGCAATGGTGTTGTCATCGATCCATTTATACTTTTGGAAGAGTTAAACGATCTTCGTTCTAAAGGAGTGGACGTCACACCAGACAGACTTAAGATCAGCGGCCAGGCCCATATCATTATGCCGTATCATTGCCTGCTGGATGGACTTGAAGAACAGAGAAGAGGCGGCAAAGGATTGGGAACGACCAAGCGCGGCATCGGTCCTGCTTATATGGATAAGGTAGCCCGGTACGGCGTCAGGATGTTTGACTTGTGCGATCGAAACAAACTGCGGCAGCGTCTGGAAACCATTCTTCCATTAAAAAATTCGATCATTGAACATGTCTATGGCGGAACCCCGCTTGATCTCGAGGAAGTGTATAAATCACTTTGTTCTTGTGCAGAAAAACTATGTCCCTTTGTTACAGACACTACTGAAGTGATTGCGCAAGCACTTGCAGGGAATAACAATATTTTATGTGAGGGAGCCCAAGGAACCCTATTGGACATCGACTACGGCACCTATCCTTATTTGACCTCGTCCAATACCACAGCCGGTGGAGTATGCACCGGATGTTCCATACCCCCTATGAAAATCTCAAACGTCTTGGGAATAGCTAAAGCCTATACCACCCGTGTCGGAGAAGGTCCATTCCCAACCGAATTGTATGACGAAGAGGCGGAGCGCATTCGAACAGCCGGTCCCGTAGGTGAATTTGGTGCCACGACGGGACGCCCACGCCGTTGCGGTTGGCTGGACCTGCCTTTACTCCGTTACTCATGCCGTGTGTCAGGGATATCCGGTCTGGCGATCACCCGCTTGGATGTCTTGAGCGCGGTTCCGGAAATCAAAATCTGCACGGACTACACTCTCAACCATATGACTCAAAAAGTATTCCCGGCTAATACGAACTTCCTGGGGGATTGCGAACCGGTTTATACAACCATGCCCAGCTGGGAAAAAGATATAAGTTCGATCACCCGATTCGAGGAACTGCCGGAAAAAGCCCAGGAATATGTTCGTTTTATTGAAGAGGCGCTGGAGGTCCCCGTCATGTTGATTTCAGTAGGCCCCGCCCGGCCTCAAACGATTGTACGCAGAAATATCTTCTAATATAAATGTAACGCCGCCGTCCCGACGGCAACAAAATAAACCGGCAACTTGCCGGCGTTCCTTTCTAGACCATGAAAATACTAATCGCCGATGATAGTTCCACTTTTCGTAAAATGCTCAAAAGTAAACTTGAACTGTGGAATTACGACGTAATCGAAGCCAGTAACGGTGACCAGGCATGGGAAATCCTGCAAGATGAGCGCCATCCCCGTTTAGCTCTACTTGATTGGGTCATGCCGGGTAAGGATGGACTGCAAATATGCAGGGAATTGGTACAACAAGATCAAAAAAAATACATTTATAAAATATTGCTTACCTCCAAGAGCCTGGAAGAAGATATTGTTCAAGGCCTTGAAGCAGGAGCCGATGATTATTTAACCAAATCATGCAATGACGCAGAACTTCAGGCTCGTTTGCTTGTCGGAAAACGCATGATTCGCCTTCATGAACAAATGCGGGACCTGGCAACACGGGACTCACTTACCGGTCTTTGGAATCATGCGACCATCATCGAAATGCTGGAAAAAGAATTGTCCCGGGCAAAACGGCTGGGCCAATCCTTGACAGTCAGCATGGCCGACCTGGATTATTTCAAACAAGTCAATGACACATACGGACATCTGGCGGGTGATGCTGTCCTTTGTGAAGTCTGCGAACGCATCAAGCGCTCCATTCGGGAATACGACTACGTTGGTCGATATGGAGGAGAGGAATTTCTCATTTTAATACCGGACTGCAACCTGCTGAACGCCATAAAACATGCTGAACGGATTCTTGCCTCCATTCGGGAAAAACCCGTGATTTATGACAAACACCAAATCCTTCTCACCATGAGCATCGGTATAACCGTTTCCACCCCTCATGATGATGCAACAATAAAACAACTGCTGCAGGCTGCCGATGAGGCGCTTTATCAAGCTAAACAAAACGGCCGCGACCGCCTTGAAATTGTCAAACAAGTTCAATAAGCATCTATGGTTAAGAAACGATTACAGTTATGATATACCACGTGGTTCTTGCCAAGAAAATGGGCACGGATTGAAGCAAGTTCAGCACCTTGTTGGGAAACCGTTTAAATAATGACCCGTCATTACAATGTTATTTTATTTGATTTGGATGGAACCTTAATCGATTCAAAAGCGGGTATTTTTAAATCGCTCCAATATGCTCTGGCTCAATTTGATCTTATCGAAGAAAACCAGGATAATTTAAAACAGTTTATTGGCCCCCCCTTATTCATCGGTTTCCAAAAATATTTTCCCTCCGATGAAAACAAAATTCATAAAGCAATCGAAGCCTACCGGGACTATTACGGAAAATACGGCATGGCCGAAAATGTTGTCTATCCGGGTATCCCTGAGTTATTGAATCGGTTGAAGCAGAATCAAAAAAAACTGATTCTCGCTTCGGCTAAAACAACCACTTTCGCAGTACAGTCATTAATGCACGCAGGCCTTTATCAGTATTTCCACAGAGTCTACGGCAGTAATCTAGACGGCTCATTATCGGTTAAAACTGAACTCATCCAACATGTATTATCCATGCTCCCTAATCATCAATTAAACAATATTGTTTTAGTTGGAGATTCTGAACTGGACATACGAGGCGCTCACGAAAACGCAATCGATTCCATAGCAGTAACATACGGCTATAGCTCAGAGGAAGAATTAAAGAAAACCAATCCAGGCTTTATCGTTCATTCCGTTGAAGAATTGCAAGCGTTTTTACTAAACGCTTAAAAAGAGAACTTCCAGCAAATGTCTAAAAAAAATCGCTTCACTCTATCATTTTCAATTGAGTTATATTATAGTGAATGTGCAATAATTATTGGGGAGGTGAATAATGAATCCCAGAGGTTTCACTTTAATTGAACTATTAATTGTCGTTGCTATTATTGGAATTCTTGCAGCTATTGCCGTACCGAACTTCTTGAACGCCCAGCTTCGCGCCCAAATCGCTAAATGTAAATCGGAAATGAGAAGTTTCAAAGATGCTTATTCAATGTATGAATTGGATAATGGCGGTCCCCCACCCCATTGTGGACATCCGCCAAACCAGAACAAATACATAACAACTCCGGTCGCTTATGTTTCCACCCCGCCTAGAGACCCCTTTCAAAAACGTACGGGTGTTGGTTTGGGAACATTGGAATGGAGCTATGGAGAATACCATGCCGACTGGTTCCCGGCTGTCTCTCCCGAACGTTTACGCCAAGACCCAAATCTCTACAGCCAGGCATTGCAAGGAAGATTTAAATACAACTCCGGCGGCTGCCACGCATCAAATGTTTATTACATTTGGAGTTTCGGGCCGGACTTGATCCACGCACCCCATAATTTGTTCGACATCTACGATACTACCAACGGTTTGAAAAGTTATGGTGATATTGTAACCGTCGGACACGCCTAATGATGATATAAAACCGTAACGCCGTCATCCCGACGGCATTCTCATAATGAAAGCGCGCCCGCCCGCGGCAGATTGCTCGCAACTGGGAACGCGGGCATCCTACCCGCAAATATTTCACGCAACAGTAATGGATTCATCCAGATAAACATCCTGGATGGTATTAAGCAGCTTTACCCCCTCCACCATTGTCCGCTGAAAAGCTTTCCGTCCTGAAATCAATCCGGTCCCGCCCGCTCGTTTATTAATCACGGCGGTCCGTGCAGCGGCACGAAGATCGTCTTTTCCGGATGCGCCGCCGGAATTGATCATTCCAATACGGCCCATGTAGCAATTCACAACTTGATAGCGAGTCAAGTCAATAGGATGATCCGAGCATAATTTGTCGTACATTTCCGGATGCGTCTTCGCAAAACCAATCTCCTGGAAACCGTTATTGACAGTGGGAGCTTTTTGTTTAATCAAATCCGCCTCAATAGTAACACCGAGATGATTCGCCTGGCCGGTCATATCGGCGGACGTGTGATAATCCACCCCGTCTTTTTTGAAATCGCTGTTTCGAAGATAACACCACAGTACAGTGGCTAATCCCATCTCATGGGCTTCTTGAAAGGCTTCGGAAATTTCCTCAATCTGCCGGCTGGATTCTTCCGAACCATAATAAACCGTCGCCCCCACAGCCGCTGCCCCTAAGTCATAAGCCTGTTCCACCGAGGCAAAAAGGCGCTGATCGTATTTATTGGGATAGGTCAATAATTCATTATGATTGATTTTCACAATAAACGGGATTTTGTGAGCATATTTGCGGGAAACCGATCCCAATACGCCCAATGTGGATGCAACCGCATTACATCCGCCTTCAATGGCGAGTTTAACAATGTTTTCCGGATCAAAATATTCAGGATTCGGTGCAAAAGAGGCCCCGGCTGTATGTTCAATACCCTGGTCAACAGGCAGAACCGAAAGATAACCGGTTCCTCCCAACCGGCCATGAGCAAAAATTCTCTGAAGATTGACCAGCACACGATTATTGCGGTCAGAAACAGCAAAGATTCGGTCCAAAAAATCAGGCCCAGGCAAATGAAGTTGTTCCTTCGGAATCGTTTTACAGGTGTGTTCCAGCAAATTCAGTGCTTCATCCGCCAGAAGTTCGCTTATGTTACTCATCATAGGCTCCTTTCTTCACAATTGTTTTCCTTCTCATTATCTAATTGGACAAAAACAGAACCGGAGCAAAGATTCTTCCCTGCTCCGCTCTGTTAAGAAGTCATTTTTTGGAAAAATTTTTAATTCATCCATTAATGTGAATGCGAATGCCTCTCGTGATCAGGACCGAAGTAGGCTTCATAAAATTCATCAACAAGCTCTTTGAGTTTTTCCACATTATCCAGTTCCGTGGTCTGCTTGCATTTCATGGCATATACAATCAATTCATGAAGCAGCACCAGTTTATGTTTGTATTCTTCCATGGCTTCTTCATCGTTTTCATCTTCCACAAGTTTAATCCGCTGAGCCAGGAAATATTCGTGAAGAATGCTTGAAAACATGTTGGCATGATCATCCTTGTTCTGTACCCAGCGAACGATCTGGTTCATATTCTTCGGGTCTTCTTCGGACAGCTTCATGATTTGATTCATGCTTTTTTCAATAGTCGTAATATGCTCACGCAGCATGTCAAACCGCATCTCGTCCCCATAAATTCCACAAGGAATCTGGCAGTGAGAATACGTATGAACCGCAAAGACGGCTGACAAAATAATCACGCCACACAAACCCAATACAATACGTTTCTTATTCCACATTAGTTTTCTCCTCTCGCTTTTGTTTTTGTTTAAAGTTTCCGATCTTTAACTTATAAATAATAGAGAGTCAGTTACTTTTGTCAAATAAAGATGCTGTTTTTGCACCCTGAATTGCCTACCCGATTTTTGTTGAAAAATTTTGAAGAATTCACTTGACTCTACTGAACACACAGTATATACTGTGCTCACAGTACATACTGGAGTTACAGTAAAACAAGGAGAAAGCTATGGCACAAAAATCTCAACCTGCAAATCTTGAACTGCAAATTCTTTCCGTTCTGTGGGAAAAGGGACCGTCAACGGTTTGGGATGTGCTGGAATCCATGCCGGACGGAAAAAAACGCGCCTATACCAGTGTATTGTCTGTCCTGCAAGTTATGGAAAAGAAAGGATTGCTTACCCATAAAAAAAAGGGGCTTGTCCACGTTTTCAGCCCTAAAGTCAAGAAAAAACAAGTACTTAAACCGATAATGCAGAAATTGGCTTCCAACATCTTCGGCGGCCAGCCTTCGCAGGCCATGCAGTTTCTACTCGAGGAAACCGACGTCAGCGATCAAGAAATGGAAGAGATACACAAAGTCATTCATGAATATAGCCTGCAAAAAGCTCGTAATGAAAGGTAATGACAAATGAATATCGTGCTGACAACTTTATCCAATGAACACCTGGCCAACCTGGTCCTTTCCCTTTTGCATAGCATCTGGCAAGGTGCTGTATTTGCCGGACTGCTCTATCTATTGTTAAGAACACTACCGGCAAAATGGACAAATTTACGTTATTTTATAGCGGGAATTGCACTTCTAGGAGTCACTATAAGCTGCCTGGCAAGCTGGTCTGTCCTGGAAACCGGCATTTTACAATCTGAAACAAACACACCCCCAAAATATTTATCCTCCTCATTGGAAAACGAATCCAATTCAGTTGCCAATACACAAAAGTCTCCTTTTTTAAGCCTGTCTAAAAACACATCGCCCAACCCAATTGAATCAAACACCCTGCCGTGGACTGGGCTGGTTTTCCTTTTGTGGATTTCAGGTGTAGCTGCCATGTTGTTCCGTTTCGCGAGAGATGTGTTTTCCTCGGACCGGCTTCGGCGGATGAGCAATCCTGTCAAAGATCACCGCATATCCGAATTGGTCACTCAACTGAAACAGCGAATAGGCATTACCTCCCGTGTAAAAATTGCTATTGGTAAACACATCCACTCACCCGCGGTCATCGGAATATTCTGGCCGGTGATTTTAATACCCGCATCGGTCGTAACAGGAACACCCCCTGAATATTTACGCGCCATTCTCGCGCACGAGTTGGCTCACATCCGGCGGCACGATTATCTTATCAACCTATTTCAAATCATGTTGGAGGCTTTATTTTTCTTCAATCCTTTTGTTTGGTGGATCAGCAAACAAATTCGTGCGGAACGGGAAGCATGTTGTGATGCTGTCGCCGTGTCTATTGTGGGAGAGCCTTCCCATTACGCCAATGCTTTGACAGAATTTGTACACATCAGCATCAATCACTCCTCCAACCCACAGACAGCAGTGGCTTTTGGCGACTACCGTAATTCATTTCTTTTACTGGACCGGGTCAAACGAATCTTCAATCCACATCACCACCCAAACATCCTGATTCCCTGGTACAGTTTCTTATCTTATTTGTTCATTGGAGGGATTTTGATCGGCTGCATGGAAAAAGGGACAGATACTGCGGTGGAAGCACTATCGAAATGGATGCATTCGCCGGAAGAGATGGAACAACTGGTCGAAATCAATAAGTCTCATGGCACCATAGAAAAGTCACAATATAATGACGCCG
>CAZXSQ010000275.1:0-9347 GCA_964643335.1 uncultured bacterium | reverse complement strand
ATTAATGTCAATGAGTAACGATAAACTCGCGTAAAATTGATAAGTGGATCAACCGCAGTGCCAATTTGATGCGCTTGGATAATTACTCAAGTTTTTAAAAAAAACTTGAATTTGGCTGATAATTTACAAGCTGGATATGATAGTCTTTTTTTCAGTAACGACACTGAAAAAATGCTAAAATATAGAAAAATGTACACGCTGGTTCTTACTAGATTGGTCAGTTAAACGGCAGTTGAATCGGAAATCAGGCGAAGTTCTAGCCGCAGACATTTATAAATAATAGGAAAGAATCATGAGTGGCTTCCGCAAATATGAAAAGTATGACGGAGTTGGTTTGGCAGAACTGGTTCAGAAAAAGGAGGTCAAGCCGATCGAGTTGGTGGAAGAAGCAATCAGCCGCATCGAGAATCTTAATCCACGACTCAACGCCGTGATTCACAAAATGTATGATATTGCCATGGAAGCAGCGGAAAAAGACTTGCCCAATGGTCCCTTTAAAGGAGTGCCCTTTCTTTTGAAAGATTTATTAGCAGCTTATGCTGGTGTGCCTATGCGAAGTGGCAGCCGGTTCAATCAAGATTTTATACCTGACTATGATAGTGAAATTGTCAAACGGTTCAAAGCAGCTGGTGTCATAATTGTGGGAAAGACAAATACCTCGGAATATGGATTGGCACCGGTGACAGAACCAGAGTTATTTGGTTCAACCAATAATCCTTGGAATCTGAGTAGGACAACTGGCGGCTCTAGTGGAGGTTCTGCCGCTTCAGTAAGTGCTTGTATAGTACCATTAGCTCATGGTAATGATGTCGGAGGCTCGATTCGTATACCTGCTTCATGTTGCGGTGTGATTGGACTTAAGCCGACTCGGGGGCGTAACCCTTTTGGCCCCAATCTTGGAAATACATGGCATGGTTTTCTTTGTGACCATGTCCTGACTCGTTCTGTACGTGACAGCGCTGCCATGCTTGATGCTACTGCTGGTCCTGAAGTGGGGACTCCTTATTTTGTTCCGCCACCTTCTCGCCCTTTTATAGACGAAGTCGGAACTGATCCAGGGAAATTGCGTATCGCATTTACCTCAAAACCGTTTCTACCCGGCGTAGTTTATGAAGACTGTGTTCAGGGATTGAAAATGACAATTAAAGTGTGCCAAGAGCTTGGCTATGAGGTCGAGGAAGCGACACCGCAGATTGATGGAGAAGCTTTTGCTAAAGCTTTTTTGACAATGGGATGTGCTGAGATAAAAACTGACATAGAAGAAGCAGAGAGAATATTTGGCCGGAAAGCAACCTTCAAGGATTTTGAACCGGCTACATGGGCAGCTGGTCTTCTCGGCAGACAAGTTAAAACTGCCGAACTTTCCAAATCTTTACGTCTGCTCAGATCTAGCGCCGGGAAAATTGGTCAATTTTTCGAAAAGTATGATGTGCTGATGACTCCAACATTGGCGAAACCACCCTTATTGACGGGTTCGCTCAATCCCAGGGGAATGCAAGCCATCATTTTGAAATTTATAGGTCGTCTAAATGCCGGGAATTTCTTGAGTACTCTCGGAGGAATTGATGCGCTTGCGAATCAAGCATTTCAATTTATACCTTATACACCTTTGTTCAATGCCACTGGTCAACCCGCAATGTCTGTTCCTTTATATTGGAACGAAGAAGGATTGCCAATTGGTATGCAATTCATTGGTCGTTACGGTGATGAGGCTACATTATTCCGTTTGGCCAGCCAGTTCGAAGCCGCAATTCCATGGTTCAACCGAAGACCCCCTGTTTGTCAATAAACCCAAGGTGCAATATGCATAAACAAAAATAACAGAAACGGAGCGGTAAGGCGTTCTCTTTTCTTGATAGTCCGCTCATAAATGAGCTCTTGCGTGTCAGGCTTATTGCAAGCAACCACTCACTATATGGTTTTCTTTTCATGTTGAAAGAATTGGGTATATCCGGTTTAACAAAAGGAATGGCAATGTTTATGAATACTTGGATTTATCCTGCCTTTCTTTTGGCCCTTGGTATATACGCTGCTAAAAGGACATACCTTAGAATACACAAAGCTCAGGTCTGGCTCGCGTTGCTAGGGCTTGCACGATGGCGAGTACAGGAGCATGGAGTCCTTATATAGATGTAGGGAATCTTTTGCTAATCACACTTGCTATTGCTGAAAAGACCAGACAAAAACTGGCCACTATTTTGCATATTATACTTTTGGTTTCTATGTACCTTCAAATTTGGGTTCTGCCGATACCATTTCACGCAGTTATGATTGTACTTTCCTTCATTGCTTTCATTTCAACTATAATATTGAATATTTGGGCAATTATGCATTCGCCGGAGCAAAATGAAGATCACTCCCGCCTCCAAATTTCCAGTTATTTGATGAACTAAATCAAGTTTTTTTACAATATCAATTATTTCAATTTTTGTCATTATATTATAAATTTTTTCCAAAGACCTATTGACAAATACAAATTGATGACATTAAGGTGTAAATACGCACACTAGACAAACATTTTTCTCGGGGGTGATTTTACTAAATGCGTTTTGATTTTTACCGGCAAGTGTTTTGGCACTCAAGCGGCCAGAGTACAAATACCATTCCGAATTTCCTACTTTTCACTAGCGAGCGATATTTTTTGATTTTTGTTTTTTTAGCGGCGTTTTTGTTGAATTCCTTGTTCATTGCTCAAGCCAAAGCAGCGCGGGAAGCACATGTTGCAGCCGATAGCCCCGCATTTACTCGCTCTCTGCATCAAAGTTTTACCAGAATGCGGCAACAAACACAAGAAATAACTATTAATCATCATAAAAAGGATCAAGACAGAACAAAAGGAAAAAAGAAGTCTGTCATTCAGCTTTCTGTTACAGTTGATACGTGTGTTACCTGTTATTATACCTGCAATACTACATGTGTAAATTGTTATACCAGTAGTACCACATGTGATTGTTATACTAGTGGTACTACATGTGATTGTGATACATTTGATGGCCCTACCTGCTATACTACATGTGATTGTTATACCACTGATGATACATGTAGTAGTGGCCCTACCTGTAGTGGTGATACATGCGTTGTTACTTGCATTAATACATGCGAGGGTTCAACTTGTGTCCATGATATCTCTGCAACATGTGCACTTTGCAATACGCCTCCTCCCCCCATACCTGATTCTTCACCGACGCCGACTTCTACTCCTTCCCAAACACCGACTGCTTCTTCTTTACCTACTCCTTCACCTGTATCTGGCGCTATTCCTGCTCATTTAGGAGGCGCAAAGCTGCCTTTGCAGGGAAGTCAGGGTGAGATGATTTTAGGACTGGGGGGACTTTCAGGAACTGCTTTATCTCCGGATGGAAAAACAATAGCCACCTGGGGAACGCTTGGTGCATTCCTTTGGGATGCTGAAAGTCATCAGCTGTTGCAAAGTTTTGGTGGGCATAGTAAGAGAGTGACATCTTTGGCCTTTTCACCAGATGGGGACAAGGTCCTCACTGGGAGTTGGGATAGCACGGCTAAATTATGGGATGTTGAAACAGGTATAGAACTTCGAACATTCCAAGGGCATTCATCATACATTGATTCCGTAGCGTATTCACCAGATGGCACCAAAATCCTCACGGGGGGGTGGGATGATACAGCTAAACTTTGGGAAGCAGAAACGGGCACAGTAATCCGGACTTTTGAAGGCCATACAAATGATGTAACCTGTGTGGCGTTTTCGGCTGACGGAACCAAGGTCCTTACATGCAGTTTAGATGAAACAGCGAAGGTATGGGACACATCGACAGGCGGAGAACTTCTCACACTCCAAGGCCATACAGATTGGGTGATGACAGTAGCCTTTTCACCAAATGGCACCAAGATTATTACAGGAGGTTATGATAATACGGCCAAATTGTGGGACGCGGTTTCAGGTTCTGAACTTCAAACGTATGAAGGTCATACTGGCAAGGTGTACAGTGTGGCTTTTTCTCCGGACGGTAATAAAGTCCTTACAGGAAGTTGGGATTTTACTACAAAACTATGGAACGCAGAGACAGGTGTAGAACTCCAGACCTACAAAGGCCATAATAGCGGCGTAAATTCAGTATCGTTTTCTCCGGATGGGAGAAAAATTCTCACAGGAAGTTGGGATAATACAGTCAAGTTATGGGATGTTGAAACAGGAATGGAACTTAGGAATTTACAGGAACATACCAATTGGGTTATGTCTGTAACGTTTTCACCAGACGGGTCTAAAGTTCTCATAGGGAGCCGAGATGATACAGCCCAGTTGTGGGATGCAGTATCAGGCACCAAAATTCGTACCTTCCAGGGTCATACAAGTAATGTTTATTCCGTGGCGTTTTCACCGGATGGTTCCAAAGTCATTACAGGCAGTTCTGATGATACGGCTAAACTTTGGGACTCAGCGACGGGCTCTGAACTTCATACATTTCAGGGTCATACAAATAATGTTAATTCTGTAGCTTTTGGACCGTATGGTGCCAAAGTCATCACTGGCAGTTCAGATGAAACGGCGAAACTATGGCATGTATCGACTGGTGCAGAATTACAAACGTTCAAGGGTCATTCAGATAGTGTACGTTCCGTAGCGATTTCGCCTGACGGCAGTAAAGTTCTCACGGGTGGTGCTGATAATACAATCAGATTGTGGGATGTAGCAACGGGAGCAGAACTACGGATATTCGAAGGTCATACTGACAATATTAATTCCGTGGCGTTTTCCCCTGATGGGAGCAAAATACTTACGGGCAGCTCTGATAATACTGTTAAATTATGGGATCTCGCAACAGGTGCTGAACTGCGTACATTTGAAGGTCATACAGACAGTGTGTATTCCGTAGCGTTTTCACCGGATGGAACTAAAATTCTCACAGGTATTGTAAAGTATTCATCGAACGGTCGTGTGATCATCCCTGTGGGGAATTTTGAAGCCAAGTTATGGGAAACGGAAACAGGTATGGAACTTCAGACGTTCCGAGGGCATACATGGTATGTTTATTCAGTTGCGTTTTCGCCGGATGGGACAAAAGTTGTTACGGGAAGTGTAGACGGCACAGCTCGCATTTGGAATCTCGATGATACGACACCTGTGGCTACCTCTACCCCGATCCCAACTCCAACTTTGACCAATACACCAACAGTCACACCCCCGCCAATACCGGCGAATACCCCAACGCCAATACCATCTCCTACACATCCAGACACACCTGGAAAAATCCTGTTTGATTTTAATGGAGAAACCGATGAGGAGAATGAGGTCATTACCATGGGGGCTGGCTATGGTGAGTATCCCTTACCTGACATTCAATACGATCTGCTTCCTGTCAATAACAGTTTCGAAGGGGCAACGGATGGCCGAGGGATGATTGTTACAGCTGATCCAGGGGAAGGGACAATGATCATAACGAGGGATATATTCATGACCAACTGTGCTTTGGTTCGCTGCTCGGTACGATCCAGTGCGCCCCATGTATCCATTTACATCGCCACTGTTGATCTCGGAGAAAGTGAATATGTATCGACCTTGACTCCGAACAGTCCCTTAAATTTTGTCGGACAATACAACCGCATTGCCGATTTCTTTTTACCGCCTTCAACTGGATTTAAGGTTCTTGTGCAGGTTATCAACACGAGTGAAAGTGAGAGTGCAACTGTTTATATTGATAATCTGGAAGTTATTAAAATGGGAGAAGATCGTATAGAAGTGGATGTAGATGAAATTATTGCTTCAGGCTACAGTGGAATAACACCCACAAATCCACCTTATCCCACACATACAAATACGCCAACACCAATGCCAACTACTACTCCCACACCTCCATCTCCACCACAGGAGGCCATCACAATTCCATTGGATCTTTCATCAGATGCAACTCAGTTAGAAATGATCTGGATAGAACCAGGAACGTTTATGATGGGAAGTCCACCTTCAGAAGAAGGACGGTGGGATGACGAAAAATTACACGAAGTTACACTGACCCAAGGTTTTTACATAAGCAAGTATGAAATCACTATGGGGCAATGGCAAGCCGTTATGAATGATATAACCGATTATGAGGAAAGTTTCAGTCATTTCTCTATGTCAGATATTTCATGGAATGAAACTCAAAATTTTATAGATGAATTGAATCAACTGTTCGAAGAATATAAATTCCGCTTGCCGACCGAAGCGGAGTGGGAATATGCTTGCCGAGCTGGCACCACGACGCGATTTTATTGGGGAGAGGATCCCAATCTTACCATGATTGATGAGTATGCAGCCTATGAAGATAATACCTATGATCCCGAACATGATTGGTACGCAGTTCCACCAGTCGGTTCTTTTGAGCCCAATGATTTTGGTTTATATGATATGAGTGGTTCAATGTATGAATTTTGTCAAGATTGGGGGGGAGTGTATCCTGATCAACCAGTTGTTGATCCGACAGGCCCCGATAATGGCGAATTAAAAGTTATTCGAGGAGGAAGTTACAGTAGTGAGGCAAGTTACTGCCGCAGCGCCTTTAGAAATTTTGCCCCTGTAGATGAAAATCATGGGTATTTCGGATTACGGTTGGTTATGACTCAAAATTAGATATTGACTTCCTTTTCGATGGTTCATAGAAGCAAAAAGTTAAGTAAATCTTCAACCAATACCACAGTCAATGAAAACCACAATCCTCCGGCTAAGGACATTGGATGTAGTCTCTGCCTGATTATCACCAGCATTGTAATGTTTGTGACTTGTGGACACTGGTTGGGTGCTCTTTCTCCCCAGCTCGAAGCAATTATTGTTGCAATTGCTTATGGAGTAGCTGTCTCATATTTATGGAAGCGAACCGCGCAGGCAAAATGGGGAGCCGTGATTGCAGCAATTGTTTTGTTTATTGCACTGCCCCATCTAGATATCGCAGCCCGCTATGCTGCCTTAACCTGTGCGTTGTTCGTCCTGTTCATCGCATTAAAGATAAAAGATTCCACTATCGGTTCTGTCCTACATGCCATGATCTCGGCATGTGTAATCTTGCAGTTCATGGTGCTAGCCCATGCTCATAGTCCATACCTATGGTATTTAACAGCAGAAGTGAATGAGTGGATGTCAAAAATAGTATCAGCCTTTGGCGGGGCACTTCTCACCGGAAAACCTTTGGGCTTAGCAATATTTTTTGCATTACTGGTAGTATGCTTTACCGTTTACCGTAATACAGGTGTGTTTACGACTCGATCATTCCTCTTAACGTGTGCAGGACTTCCCCTTATTTTGGTGTTGCATGGTTGGTTAGTGCATTATGCATGGTCACCTCATTCGGCACAGCATAGAACAGGATGGCAATGTAATCCATGGCCAGCCCTTATCCTCGTTGATGTCTTACTATTCAGTCTTCTGGTGGTCACGCTCGGCATTATTTTTAGGCATTCTCAAGTCATCTTATCTGATCCAAAACCTCCAAAGTGGCATTTACCACAATGGTTTTTACCACTTGCTATCGCTATTGTTGCTTTGATAGCCTTTTTTTTACCACCAAAACCGCCATGCTTATCTGATCACAGTCAAATCCTCCTTGTTGATGAATACCCTTTAGATTGGCGTACCCCACAGCCAGGAAAGTATGGGCAGAATACCTTCGGTATGTTTGGAATGCTGGAACATTACCTGACGGCTTCAGGTTTTGATGTACGACGGGATGAACTAGATACAAAAAACATTACCGAAGTAGATTGCCTCGTTATATTCAATCCCAGCCGATACTTCACAACGTCTGAAAAGCAAATCATCTGGGATTTCGTCCAGGAGGGGGGAGGACTTCTCGTAGCCGGAGATCATACAGGGCATGAACAGGTTCGTAAGCCAGCTAACGAACTTTTGGCACCGATGGGCATCGAGTTGAACTTTGACTCAGCGGTTCCCCTGACCAAACGCTGGATCAATGGACTTGATTGGCGTCCTCACCCAGCGATTCTTCCCGTATCCGGCATCAGCAAACTGCAAATTATGATAGGGGCTTCGCTGACAATCCACCCACCGGCTAATCCAATACTCGTCGGCCAGTTCGGTTTTTCTGATCCGGGGGATCTCACTCGCTCCGAAATGGGATACTTGGGTGATCTGCGTTATGCTCCCCATGAACAAGCGGGACAACTTGTTTTGGCAGCTTCCAGCCGATACGGAAAAGGCCGAGTGCTGGTTTATGGAGACACGACTTCCTTTCAGAATGCTGCACTTGCTCATTCAGCACCATTCATCGAAAGTAATTTTCTGTGGTTATGCAATCAGCCGGATCGATTAGCACCTGTGTGCTTCATCGCTGTTGGTGTTCTAATTCTTGCTGCTGGTTGGTTGCTGTTATACTTCAATAACCACAAAACTTACATCATCGTGATAACCTCAATCGCTGTTCAATTTGGATATTGGATGGGTTGCTCCCCGTTGCATTTTCACAAGGAAATCCCTGTGCGGGAAGAAGCAAAGCCCATAGCGGTCATTGATTTTTCTCACATTCCACGATGCAATCAAGAACCATGGCAACCTCATTCTCTTGAAGGATTGTCATCCTGCTTAATGCGTTGGGGTTATCTTCCCTATTACGCGAAGAATTCACTGAATGCTTGGCTCGAACATGCGTCTATCGTTATTTTGCCAGCTCCTGCGGCTCCATTTGATGAGGAAAAGGCTACTCATTTAAAGACATGGGTGCAAGAGGGTGGAAGGCTGATTCTATCTACAGGATATATAGATGCTGAAGGAATACAAACATTGTTGGATTGTTTTGAGCTTGCTGTTGAACCAGCGGCTTTAGGTTCATTGAGAGAGTCTGACACGTCTTGTGGTATAAGCATCTTTGATGCCTGGTCTGTAAAAGGATCGGAATCGGATACAGAGGTACTCTGTGAAGCTCTCGGTTATCCAGTAGTTATTCGATCTAATATAGGAAAAGGGTGGATTACATTAATTGGAGGATCAGAATTTCTGCACAACAATTCTCTCGAGATGCCAAAGAAATGGAACGAGCGAAATATCGCATTTCTTCGTAATTTGTTGGATGAAAGTATAGAAATGGAGGAACAGGAATGATTCTCTATTGGTTAGGTCTGTATTTTTTATCCTCAGGGTGGCTCCTATTGAATTATTTCACGTATCCTCCTAACCAATGGGGGTATCTGCTCACCTTTGCCGGTGTTTTATGTTGCGCCATCTCACTGAAAACTCATAACAGAGCGGTACAAACGCGCCGAAGAGCCGGTGAAGTCTGCGTATGGTCGATTTTACTTGGTTTACTACTCCCGGCACCTTACTGGATTGGTGCAGTGGTTTTAGGCGCAGCTGCTGGCTTTTCTTTAATTATTGGGCCTAATAA
>CAZXSQ010000274.1:5862-9372 GCA_964643335.1 uncultured bacterium | reverse complement strand
GGTTTGAAATGTCGGTTTGGGATGGCGACCGCCGCAATTGGGTGCCTGAAAAAGATAAAGATATCACCAAGGCCGATTCCAAGCCAATGCAGTATTTGGCTAAAGAGCAGGAATGGACTCCAGAGCGTTATCAGGGAAGAGTTCAATATGGCATGTGGACAATCAGACCCCGCTCTGTACGGGAATTTCGTGGGCATATTCAGCCACGTGAACGAAGCCCGTACGAAGATTTCTGGCTGGTCTTACTCGAATCTGTAGATCGCGTCTGGAAAAACGACAAGTTGACCGAATACTGGCGATTCGGACAACTGGTTCCGAACCGAGAGCATAAGCATCCCTGGCAGACAAACACTTTAAGTAAATATGAAGATATTGACAGGTGGTTTTTGCTGGATACCAATTTGGATAAGCCCCGCCCTTGGGATAACAGCACGGAAATCCCTGTTTTTTCGCTGGCAATGGTATTAGGCGATGAACCGAACCGTCACTGGCTCATTTATGCTCATTCTCCGTTAAAAAACCGGAATGATATCAAAATACAGGTGCCGGGTTATGGTAAAATCGTGATCAATGTTCCCATAGCCGGTAAGTTTTATGAAGTGGATGAAGCTGAAAAGGATGTTCAACCGATTGTGGATTAACAACTGAATTAATTCACGCCTTGAACGCTCATTTTTAGTCCGTATAAGCCTTTGCTGGCTGTAATGAAAAGGGTATGACGGTCTTTTCCACCAAAACATACATTTGCTGTCCACGGTTCGTTGATTTCAATATGTTCTATCTTCTTGCCTTTTTTGTTGAAGACTGTTACACCTTTTCCGGTGAGATAGATATTGCCTTGATTGTCGATGGTCATGCCGTCGGAACCCATCGGGCAAAATAATTTTTTATTCGAGAGCGAGCCGTCCGGTTTGATGTCGTAGACATAGGTTTTTTTGGCTTTTATATCTGCCACATAAAGTTTTTCTCCATCCGGTGTGCCAATAATACCATTTGGCTGTTGTAATTCGTCTGCGACCCGTTTAAGTTTTTCATAATCCGGTGAAAGGTAGTACACGCACTGGCCATTCTGTTCCATTGGCCCGCGATCCCAATAAGACCTTTTGTAAAAAGGATCGGTGAAATACACTCCACCATCCGGCCGAATCCAAAGGTCGTTTGGACCATTCAAAAGTTTGCCCTTATAATCTTTAACCAGTACGGTAATCTCTTTGTTTTTATCGATTAACCATAACTGATTGTTTTCATCCGCACAGGCGAGCAGGTCACCTTCATCGTTGAAATATAATCCATTGGAGCGTCCACAAGGCTGCATGAATGTGGTTAATTTGCCCTCTACGCTCCATTCCATGATACGATCGTTAGGTTGATCGGTGAAAAAGACGTTACCTTCTGAGTCCACGGCTGGCCCTTCAGTGAATTTGAAACCGCCCGCCAATTTTTGAACTTCCGCCTCGGGCGCGATGATACTTTCCGAGGCGTCGAGGATTTGAGAACACAAGATTATAAAAATCATCAAAATTGATTTCAACATAGTCCTTGTCATGCTGGTTCTCCTTTAACCAATTGTGATACCTGCGATTATCTTTCAAAAAGCAGGAAATGTCACCCTTTCAACTTTTATCTTCTGTTGGATCGACGAATTCAATCGCAATCAGTTCGGCTGTTGGTGCGTTTTCCTTGGTTTTTTTCCCGATTAATAGACTGGAATCGACTTTCAATTTATGATTTTTGGCTTTGACAATTTCGGTTTCTTTGTCTTTTTTCTCTTTAATGAACCATCGAACCGAGATCGGATAATAATCCTCAACAACCGGGTCTAATTGAATATCCACGAACATTGTTTTGTTTAATTTGATCCGGTGTTTTTTCCCAAGTTCTATTTCTTGTTTGTCCTTGATTTTTATGGGGATAAAATGTTGATATTCTTTGACCGCGGATTTGAGGATGGATTTCAAAGTTTTTAACTTTTTATCAACGAAAAATTCTTCTCCCTTACTGGCTTTTATGTGGGATATTCGGAGAATTACTTGTTTTTCCTCACTCCATGCCAGATTTGATATCAGAGTCGAGGCCGCTAAAAAATACAATACAACAGGAACAATGAGATATTTCATTATAGACCTCATACAATAGGATAAGGTGAAAAGCCGATTGGCGAGCCCGATGAATCCTTTTTCTCCTCCTCTTCCGTGACTACCCAGATCAAGTCATAGCCTGATGCTGGATCGGTTTCAACAGTTATTTTCGCTTCGGAAAAATCTGAGATCAGGGGCGGCATAAAATAGTCAGAGGTGGTTTGCTCTTTTTGTACAATAAAGGGCAGAGAAAGAAAGAGAAGCATAATTAACGCAGCCGCTGTTTTCCATTGCCAGGAAATCAGATTGAAGAGGGCAAACGAGCGGGACGGCCAATCCTGATACCTTGTTTTTTGTGCATTTTGGGCAAGTATGCGATTATTTAATGCCACAATAAAGTGCTTTTTTTCATTCGGAGTTAATTGGGTAGTACAAGATTGATGTATAAATGAAGATACTTTTTCTAGTTGCTGGTATTTTTCAAAGCATGTAACGCATTCATGAATATGTTGATATATTTTGTTAGCCTCTAAGCTAGATATATTTCCATCAAGTAAATAAGATAGTTGAATTTCTTCTGGACAAGTGTTTTTTTGATACATCATACCAAGTTCCCAGATAGTTTTTTTAATCGGTCAGCCAGCATTTTTCTGGCATGAAAAAGCCGGGACATAACCGTGCCTTGCTGACATTGTAATACATCGGCTATTTCTTTATAACTCAACCCTCCGGATTCTCTCAAGATAAGAATTTGTTTGTGAGTTTCCGGTAACGTTTCGATAGCGGATGTAACAATCGCTTCCATTTCGTTATTTTCTGCGCAAAATCGCGGATTTTCTTTCAAATCCGGCAATTCGAACATATAAGTTTCATTCCTCATATCCTCGACGCCGATTTCATGCCTTCTTTTCTTTTGACGAATCCGGTCTTTGCACAAATTGGCAGTAATCCGGTAGATCCATGTATATAGAGAAGAATTATTTTGAAACGACTCTATTTTTTGATACGCTTTCAGCAAAGCATCCTGGACGACATCCATAGCCAATTCTTTATCATGCAGAAATCCATAAGCTACATTGATAAGCGAGTCACGATATTTTTCAGCCATTTCAATGAAGGTCTGATGGTTGTTTTCTGCTTGATAATGTTTCAATTTCTTTTTCTCTTGGATACTATACGGCTCGCTCATTTTAGACGATCTTTCCATTAAATTATTCAATAAAGATCAAAAAATCATTTTTCGGCACAAAAATCTAAAAAAATCAACGGTTAAAGGCCTTATAATAATTGACGGCAATGAATAAATGATTGTAGTATAAAGTTGGATAATCCAAGAGCATGAACATTCTAAATGGTTATCTTTTCTTAAGAAACGTACCATAATTTAAAAAGTAATGAATCTGTCTTTCCATTACTGGCTCGAAATCAGTCT
>CAZXSQ010000274.1:573-5852 GCA_964643335.1 uncultured bacterium | reverse complement strand
GAATTTAGGGCTTTACAACAAGTAAGATAGGCCACATGATGTGAGAAACTCTAATATGCTGTGGTTCATAAAAAAAAGGGAATTATCTGTTTCATAATGGGAGGGTAGAGTTCTCATTCTCCCAAAATAGGATATGATAAAAGTCACGCAGATACTGATTTTTGTTGTACTTGAGAAAAGTTTCTCTTGACATAGTTGTGTGAATTTCGTATACTGCTTTGAACTTTTTTTTAGTGGTTGTGTCGTTTTTTGTGCGATACACCGTAAAGTAGGCGTCTCGCCTGCGTTGTAGTAAAAGTAGTACCATATAGTAAAGATGAATTAGAAAATATTCCTGTTTAAACCTTGAGTCTCACTCTTTGTTTTAGTAATGTGGTGGGATAAGCAGTAAATATAATCCCTTTGTGGGACTCATTATTATTTTAGGATGGGAATGAAACTAGAATAACAACGTGCTTTAAGGAGGTCGAAATGGCCCTAAAGCGGCTGCTCCTCGGCATCAGTGCCCTGTCGGTTGTCTGTATAAGTTCTGCCATTGCTCAACAATTTGAGCCTACCACTGCTAATCAAGACGGTATAATCATTTTTGATTCTATCGGCCGTTTTTTTAGCGCCCCGCTGGCAGATGATAATATCGGACAATATTTATTTAGTGAACTTGAAGAAACTTCACAACGGTTTGGATTCATTGCGCCTGTGGCTAGAGATTTCGAACTGGTCGGGAATCCAGATGGATCCCCAAAAGGCGCTTATGCAGTTGATGGTTTTGGAGGGCAATTTACTCTCAATGTTGTTACTTCACCCGGTGTGGAAGTAACATCTCCTATACCAAAACCATTGGAACTGGGTGAGAATAATCCAAATTTTGAGATTCCACCTTATTTTGGGGTGGATGTCATTGAAGATCTGGAAATTTCACCGGACTGGCGTCATACAACTTTTGGATATAAAGGGTATCTCATGTTGGATGCCGATGGTGTCGTTCACCCGCTTGGTGAAAACAACCTGCCATCCTATGCTTATTATCCGTTTGGTACAGATGTCAGCCAAGGAAATATTGAAGATGCTACATTATATCAGACACTTTATCCGGAAACGATCGATGTGACGGGTTCAAGTATAACCCCTGAATCATTGCTCCAGCGCAGTGACCCGATCAATTTCCCGGTAAACTGGTCTTTGGTGGCCGGTCAGGATACAAACAGTGTGACCCCGGTGTTCACCTATTTTGGCCCGGGAATCGATATTGCACGTGATTTGGAAATTTCTGCTGAATATACCCAATTAACAGTTCCGTCGTCAATTGCTGAGGATTTGGCTGCCGGAATTGATATTACTGAGAATTTTGTAATGCCTACTGGTCCTTCTGTTCCGGTTGTGAATCGAACAGTGGCAATGACCAACGGTTATTATATTCTTGATGGTGCTGGTGGGGTGCACTCCTGCAGGCTCCCCCTTGATTTCGATGTTAATAATGACGGAGAAATATTGGTGGATGATATGATTATGCCTACAGGTGAAATGGATTCCCGGTTTGGTGAACCCATTAATTTTGCTCCTTTAGCGCCTCCTTGGATCGATAATCGGGAAGACCTACCCTACTTTGGAATTTCACCCAGTGGCGAAGCCTCCGATTTTGCTGTGGATATAGAAATTACACCAAGCGGAAAAGGGTTCTTCCTGCTGGATAAATTTGGTGGAGTCTTCGCGGTCGGCGATGCGCATTTCAATTTCCCGCCAGAGGAAGTCGATGAGACGCTTGTGCGGACTGTTTCCACCACACCCTATTTTGGATTCCCAATAGCACGTGATCTGGCATTGGTTCCAAACAAAGCGAATGAAACGCTTGGTCTGGAAGAAAATCAATTGACTGTAGGTATGCTGGTCATTGATGGGTTTGGTACGGTTCATAAAGCCGGATTGGCTGAAACATTCAATGTAAGCGAAGAGGGGAATAACGGTGAGCCGGTTGAAACCTTTACCCCATTCTTTATCGGTGTTGAATCCACGCCGGTCTGGCTGCCACAAGCACCGCCATTACAAAAATTTGTTGTAGGTGATCAGGCTTTCTCAGCCGATGTCGCCGGTAATTTTGTAAGCCCAACTGCATCCTATTCCACAGTCACAGGTGCTTTCTCAACGGTGACATCCTCAGCCGAGCCGGTTGAACCCTAACCAAAGAGTTGAATAAAACATATAAAGAAGAGAGGGAGCCTTTTTAGACTCCCTCTTTTTTATTCTTCACTCCAATTCCGTGGAATAATGGAATCAAAAATTATTGGCGATGGATTGACCGTCACCATCTGATGTTCACATCATAACTCTCCAGCAGTGGCCGGGTCCCATTTTGGACCATGAGTAACTTGATCTTTTGAATTGCGCCTGGTTTCTTCGGTAAAATCAAAATTGGCGTTTTTCTCAATATAGCTCTCCCATTCGGGCGGCACTTCATCTTCAGG
The DNA here is from genome assembly GCA_964643335.1 of uncultured bacterium. Taxonomy (GTDB): domain Bacteria; phylum Hinthialibacterota; class Hinthialibacteria; order Hinthialibacterales; family Hinthialibacteraceae; genus CAZXSQ01. Next base: position 3,393 of record CAZXSQ010000274.1, on the reverse strand, counting down.
GAAAATAGCCTCGACCGGACATACAGGCACACAAGCATCACAGTCAATGCATTCATCGGGATTGATGTAAAGTATATCATCTCCTTCATAGAAGCATTCAACTGGACAGACTTCCGCACAATCTCCATATTTGCAGTCTACACACGGTTCGCAAACAACATAAGTCATAATCCGTCTCCTTTGGATTTGTTTATTTTTTGGCTTGCATGAATATTTTTTGTTCGTGAATCATTCTGACTCATTTGTTCGACAAGTTTTTATTATCGTTTATAGATAAGAGGATGTAAGGGTAACCCGCCAAGGCGGGAAAACATTTTATCAGATAGAATAATAAAAGACACCAAACAATTTCATCACTTTTCCGAAGGTACTTAAAAAATACCATACTAGAAACCTGCGGCTGAAACCAGAGCGAGAAAACCGATAATTCCGGCAATTGTGTAAACAACCGCTTTACCAATGGGATTAGAGGTATACATATCCTGCAATGTTTTATAACTGGTAACCTTGGCGGAATACCTGTTTTTAGAACACTTATAGCAACCCATAAATTCTCCTTGATAAATAAGTTACGTCATTTAAGTTTGAAGGGTGCCTTTCTTTGGAAATCTGGAAGGCACCCTTTTTTTGTTTTCTGAAGTTATGAATGATTATATCCTTTTTTTTTGAAAATAGGAGATTATTTTTTCAAAAATTAAGGCCCTCAACATAAAAGAATTTGACAAGGATATTCACCTCCACAAATAGCCATTTCATGATGTTAAATTTTTTATTCTCTGAATCTGAACTCTTAAGATGAACTGCATGAACAGGATAAACAACTTTTCAATATAAATATCAAGAAAATCCTTTAATCCTGCACATCCAGATTCAGACAAACATATAAAAGAAAAGAGAAAAGAATAAGAAGGAAAAACAATTTTTGAATTCACTAGCCTAATGCTTAATTGTTGAAAAATCAAATACTTATAATCCAATATGAAAATCCCATCTGTAATTAACACACCTAAAATGTGTGTTCCTTCCTAATAAGTAGAGAAGCCATAGATACATGAATTCACGAAAGGAGATACACATGGAGCTGGAAGAGAACACAATCCAGTATGAAGGTTTGACCGCTGCCGTGCTGAATGTGAGACATCTCATTCAACGGTGCCAAGAATTAACCAATGAGTTGGCGTCTCTCAAGCAAACCCAGGACGATCAAAAACGGACGATCCAGAACCTGCAGGGTGAAATCGAAACACTAAAGGTTCTTTCCTCCATTGGAGAGCGCCAAATACAAAACCAGAAAGACACGATTCTTTCCTGTGTGCGGGCAATTGTCCTGCATAGTGGTGAAAATGAACGTCTTCAGTCGATGAAGCAACTTTTGGATTCTGAAAATCTGCAACCGGAGGAAATCGGTCGAATTTATACGAGGATTGTGGATGAATTTCATGCTTTGTATCCAACTCGCCCGGCCTCATGCATTTCTGATGGTCAAAATCAGTTTCAAATCCAGAAGGATTGGAGTGTATTCCGGTTAAGGATTTCTGAGCCGAACGAGGAGATCAGAAAATAGTTTTTACCAAATTATTCCATAAGAAAGGTTGAAAAAAATCATGGCGAGAAGTGTTGATAATAACGGAATTGGTGCATTGTACGCCACCTTTGAAATCGATAAAACGGGAGAGACTTACGACTTGACTATTGATAATGTCGGTGACGCCGTCTCGTTGTCAGGGAATAACGAAGTGGATCATGGCAGCGACGGAAACCAGTTATTGGGACGATTGGAACACGTTTGTGGCGGTTTGGCCACCGTGCAAGTTGCCGGTGTGGCCAGGCTGGAAATCAATACCGGAAAAACGGCGCCGGATGTGGGGAATGGCGTGGTTGTGGATGGTGCAGGCAAAGTGTATCAAGCGCCTTATATCGATGGCGCTGTGGGTGATCCACCCGGTGGAAATATCGCTCGCGGGACCGTGTTAGCCGTAGATAACACAAATCATACCTGTGATGTTCTATTGGGATAAAAAACGAATACCAGTTGCTCATTAGAAATGTTTTACCGGGGGATTGTCAACTGCATGACCCCCAATTTTTCCAGAATGAATAAGGAGTAAAAAACCATGTTGTTATCCGAAGATAAATTGAACAATATACCTCAAGCATTACATCGTGCTGCGACCATTCCACTTCATGAAGGAATGTACGCAGAGGCCAGTCAAAGGAGCCTCGATTTAACCGGTTACCTTGAAAGTTTAGATCCGTCACCTACCGATTCCGAACTGGATGCATTTGAACGCCAACTCGCCTTGTGTGGAATTCGGGTGAATGGTGAAGATTCGGACATTATCGATCGTTTTTTCGCTTCCCAGGAAAGCGCCATTCTCTTTCCAGAGTTTGTGTCCCGGTCTGTTCGTATTGGATATGACGATTTCACCAAACTTCGGACGATTCTCGCCAACCGAATGAAAATTGACGACAACACTTACAAGAGCATTTATATGGATGATTCGGTGTTGGGGGCTGAAGATAAAACGTTGGCTGTGGTCGGCGAAGGTGCCGCACTCCCCAAAATCCAGATCAAGACCGCCGAACATACTCTCATGATCAAAAAATATGGCCGATATCTTGAATCCACCTATGAAGCCATACGGCGCAAACGTGCCTCCGTAGTCGCTTTGTTCTTGCGTGCCATCGGAGTTCAACTTCAGCGGGATAAATTCCAGGATGCCATCAATGTCTTGATCTCAGGTGACGGAAACGATAATGCAGCCGAGGGAGTAAATACCGCCGTCAGCGGCAATTTGACTTATGCCGATATGGTGCAAT
>CAZXSQ010000274.1:0-563 GCA_964643335.1 uncultured bacterium | reverse complement strand
CTGAACGTGATGATTTGCAACAAATCCACCGCCTCAACCTTATTGAACATCAATGAAATCAAAGATCCGGTCGTATCCGGTGGGTTTCAGGTCCGAGGTGACAATCTCCGCTTATTCGGCGCTGAATTATTGGTGGATGAATGCATCCCCAATAACAAAATCATCGGCTTGGATCGCCGCTTCTCATTGCAGGAGGTTTATGAAACCGGCGTGATGACCGAAAGTGAGCGCTTGATCCGGCGGCAAATTGAAGGAACAGCGATTTCCGAAACCGCTGGTTTTGCCAAAATCATTCGTTCCGCAGCGAAAATTTTAAATATCACCTGGGTTTAATGACACCATATTCATGGGGCACGGTCACCCGTGCCCCATTGAATTTTTTGGAGAATAATCATGACTTTCGCCAGAGAAAAAGATGTTCGTGACACAGCTTTTCTGGATAATTTCAACACCGTTCCCTCGGAAAAAATAACGATGTGCCTGGAAAAAGCACATAACGAAATACTGCAAAATACACAGCTGACGGATGAAAGCCCGATTACAGATCAGATCATTCAAGCGGA
>CAZXSQ010000273.1:0-9383 GCA_964643335.1 uncultured bacterium | reverse complement strand
CAATTTCTACCCGCCGATTGCCTGGATTTCCTTCAATCGGCTAAAGGGTTACGATTTTTAAAATACGATTTAGATATGACTAAACGTTATGATTCTTCATTAAGAAATCCTCATTTTAGAAACGTACTTCATCCAATTCGTGTAAACGAGCCTGGTCATATTCATTTTGTTACAACTTCGTGTTTCGAAAACAAGCCTTTCTTTTCTCGATCATGGACCCGACAAATCGTCATGGATGCGATCAACCATATACGCAGTCAAAAAGGATTCCTCGTTTTGGGACATGTTCTAATGCCTGAACATGCACATTTCTTGCTCGTTCCTGGAAAAGAACAAACAATATCGAGTACAGTCGGATGCCTTAAGTGGTATAGCGCCTTGCATTTATTAAAGGCTCTTAGAACAAAAGGAATGAACGAAAAAAAACTATGGCAACCTCGGTTCTATGATTTCAACATATTTACGTATAAAAAACTAATTGAAAAATTGGATTATTGCCACATGAATCCAGTGAAAAGAGGCTTGGTAGAATCTCCTGAAGAATGGCTTCACTCAAGTTATTGTCATTATGAGAATAACGATGGTAGCGTATTTCGGGTGGATCGATGGTGGGAATTTTGGTTGGTATGAGTGGGTTGGATGGGTGGCAAGGGCAAGATCGTTTACGATCCGCCCTTGATGCAACCTCACATTGTGCCACTACCGCCAAGGGCTGGCTGGCGCCATGCCCTTGGCACCCGCCCTTGTTATTACTTTCCAAGGGGAATTCAAGGGTGTAAACGGCACACCCTTGGCACCCGGGGGAACAGGCGGGACGCCTGTGTTACCCACTCTTCTTCCATAGTAGGAAAATTTAAATATACTGGCTACTAATATGGACACTTTGATAACACGGTACGGGGGTGCTGCGCTTATTACCGGGGCGTCTTCCGGAATAGGTAAGGCATTCGCAGAGGAACTTGCACCTTTGGGCTTCAACCTGGTTTTGAACGCCAGGCGAGGTCAATTACTTGAAGAACTCAAGGAAACTTTGGAATCCAATCATGGAATATCGGTTATCATTGTTGAAAAAGATTTGACCGAATCCGATGCGGCTGATTTTATCTTCAACACGGTCCAGGAAAATAATATGGAGATCGGCCTGCTGATCAACAATGCCGGGTTCGGCGGACATGGTACATTCACTTCAAAGGAGATCAATCATGAATTACGTATGATTGATCTCAACTGCAAAGCCCCGATCGCTCTCACCTATAAGTTTCTGCCTGACATGAAAAAAAGGAAGAAAAGCGGATTGATCTTTGTCTCCAGTGTACTTGGTAAGATCCCTGCTCCCCTGATGAGCACCTATGCGGCGACCAAAGCCTTTGAGTATTCATTCGCCAATTCACTACACGGCGAGTTGAAATCGGATGGCATTGATGTCCTGGCACTTCTGCCCGGGACTACCGAAACTGAGTTCTTTAGCGCAAATGATATTGGACGATCGGTATCATTTCCCTCTGCCACTCCCAATGAAGTCGCCATAACCGGATTGCGGTCTATCGGTAAAAAACCGTATGTGATTCACGGAATGTTTAATAAGTTAGGAATCAACTTATCACAGGTAGTCCCCAAAAGATGGTTAACTCAGATCAACCATAAATTTATGCGTGATAAATATAAATGAACAATGATTTTTAATCCGAGTGCTTACTTCCTTCATGGTCATAATTTCGCCGCCTTTGAATAAATGAATCGTGCCGTCCCCCATGGTTTGAACGTAAGGCGTTAGTTTTTTTTCTGTTACCCTTTCAGGGTAAATATGGGATGGGGGATTCCTTTCCAGGGGCGTTGCCCGCTGGCTATCTTATGTAACCCCTTTGGGGTAAACTGCTTATAACTTCTATGCTGGCTATCTTATACTATTCCTTTGGGGTAAACTGCTTAACAACTTTCAATGTGAATAATTGAACAATTGTCATAAGGAGGGAAAAAAATGAGTGAAACAAACCGGCGTCGGTTTTTACAGTGCACCACAGCTTTGGCGGCTGCCCAATATGGTGTGACCGTCTTTGCCGATCAAACGCAATCTAAACAACAAGAGGGTTTTCCACTCATCATCCCTGGATATTATGGCTCTCATGAAGGCATTCAGATTGGCACCCAGTTATCATCGAATGCATCTGAGGAAGATATGCAGTTTGCACGGCAACTGGGGGTTGAATGGGTGATGACCAGTCTTCCACCGAAAGAACATACGTTGGAGAATTATCTGGCGTTGAAACGCAAATTCAATAAACATGGTCTGAAGATTTACCGGCTGGGCAATCACAGCTGCCATAACATGGAAGAGATCACTCTCAATCTTCCTGGACGGGATGAAAAACTGGAAGAATATCTGCGTTATATCCGCTTATTGGGCAAAGCGGGAATTCACTACTCCACCTATGCGCATATGGCCAACGGCATATGGAGCAGTGAAGCGGAAGAGATACGGGGAGGAGCAAAAGCGCGTGCCCTTCGGCTGGACAAAGACCCCGCCGGACATTGGGCTGGGGAAAAATGGCGAGAGCCGCTTTCGCACGGCCGGCGTTACAGCGAAGAGGAATTATGGAATAACTACACTTATTTCATCAAAAAAGTGGTGCCGGTTGCTGAGGACGCTGGTGTTTATATCGGTATTCATCCCGATGATCCACCCGTTTATGATCTCGGTGGGATTCCCCGCTGTATCTTCGGGAATTTCCAAGGATACAAGAAAGCTCTGGAAATAGCGGACAGCCCCAACATTGGCGTATGTCTGTGCGTGGGCTGCTGGCTGGAAGGCGGAGAGAAAATGGGGAAAGGCGTGGTTGAAGCGCTGCGTTATTTTGCGGAACAGAAGAAACTTTTCAAAGTCCATTTCCGCAACGTCACCGCCCCGCTGCCGGAAGGATTTGCCGAGACGTTTCTCGATGACGGTTATATGAATATGTACAAGGTGATTCGCGTTCTGGATGAGACAGATTATACCGGGGCAGTTATATCGGATCATGTTCCGCGCATGGTGGGTGGAAGACGGTCAGCAGAAGCATTTGCCGTGGGGTACATCAAGGGCTTGATTCAGGCTGCTTCTACAAAGAGTTGATCTATAGACAATCAATGCACGTGGCGGACGATTTTTCCACGGACAATATAGATTGTCTCTTCAGCGACGTTGGTAGCGATGTCGGCCAAGCGTTCCAAATGCCTTACCAGTGAAGATACTTCCATCAGACTCTCCGATTGTTCCGGATTACGTTCGATTTCATCGGTGATGATGTTCTTGTAATTCCGGCGCATGGAATCGACTTCGTCGTCGTCTTCACACACTTGAAGTGCCTGTTCCGCATCCAGGTTCACAAACGAATCAAGGCTCCGCTGTACCATAGAACTGACTTTGCCGGCCATTTCGGGTAAGTCGATTGCCAATCCATTTAACCTGAAATAATGGAGTGATTTGGAGCGTTTGGCGATATGGGCGGCCAGGTCTCCCATTCGTTCAAGGTCGTTGTTGATTTTCAAAGTGGCCACAATGAAGCGAAGATCAGTGGCAACAGGCTGGTGAAGCGTCAGGATGCGAACGCATTCTTCTTCCACTTTGACTTCCATTTGATCCAATTCGGCATCGTCATCAATGACTTTCTGAGCCAATTCATCATCACGATTCATCAGGGCGGACATGGCTTTGGAAATGGAATCCTCAACCAGCATCCTTTGATACATGAGCATTTTCTTTAAGTTATTAATTTCCCGCTGGAATACTTCTGGCATCGTTCATTATTCCTTATCCGAATCTTCCAGTTACGTAGGATTCGGTTTCTTCAAGATGGGGCGTGGAAAACATGGCCTCAGTCGGTCCGTACTCAATTAAATGTCCTAAGTACATAAAAGCAGTATAGTCGCTGATTCGCGCGGCCTGCTGCATGTTATGTGTCACAATCAAAATCGAATAATCTCCTTTGAGTTCGTCGATCAAATCTTCGATTTTGTTCGTGGCTATGGGATCCAATGCTGAACAAGGTTCATCCATCAGCAGCACTTCCGGCTCGGCGGCAATGGCTCTGGCGATGCAAAGCCGCTGCTGTTGACCGCCCGATAATCCCAGGGCGCTGGCGTGGATCCGGTCCTTCACCTCGTCCCATAAAGCAGCACCTTGAAGGCTGCGTTCGCAGACTTCATCCAAAACGCTTATATTTCTTTCACCCGATATCCGGAGTGGATAAACCACATTTTCATATACACTCATCGGAAATGGATTTGATTTTTGGAATACCATGCCCATCCGTTTTCGCAACTCGATAACATCAACGGATTTATCATAGATGGGGTCACCCTTGAGAAGAATATTCCCGGAAATACGTACCGAATCGATCAAGTCGTTTAACCGGTTGACCGAGCGCAGCAAGGTCGATTTACCACAGCCGGAGGGACCGATCAAAGCAGTCACTTTACCTTGTGGAATCGACATGGATAAATCAAACAACGCTTTTGTCTCCGCGTACCATAGACTAAATTTGTCTATTTCTATTATAGCAGATTCTTGAGTCACTTCTTCATGAACTTCAACATTAATCGATTCTCCCCGTGCTATTGCCTCTAGCATACCATTACCAGTCATCGAGAGTTCGGAATCCTTTTCAGAAGAGAAACCCATATTGACATCTTGTTCATCCGAATTTACGCTGTGTGCTTCAAACATATTCCCTGTTCTCATTGACTAAAACTCCTGTCAAAATTGACTGCCGATAAAGCGCCTTCTCAATCGAATTCTCAACCAAATAGCGAATATATTCAACATAAAAATAATGGAGATCAACAATAAAGTGGTTGTGTAAACCATCGGTTTGGCGGCTTCACTATTCTGGTTTTGAAAGCCGAGGTCATAGATATGAAAACCAAGATGCATAAAACTGCGTTCCGGATGGAGATAAGGGAAAATGCCGTCAATGGGCAATGCAGGTGCCATCTTGACTGCGCCCACCAACATCAGCGGCGCCACTTCACCCGCTCCCCGCGCCATGGCTAAAATCATTCCGGTCATAATACCGGGCATGGCTCTGGGCAGCACAATCCGTTTAATCGTTTGCCACTTACTGGCGCCGCAGGCATAGGAACCTTCGCGCATGGAACTTGGGACAGCGGCCAGGGTTTCTTCCGTAGCCACAATAACCACCGGAAGGGTTAATAATGCCAATGTTAAAGACGCCCATAGCAGCCCTCCTGTTCCGTATGTCGGATTAGGCAGACTGGCTTCAAAAAACAATTCGTCGATAGTGCCGCCAATCATATAACAAAAGAATCCCAGCCCGAAGACACCATAGACGATGCTGGGTACTCCCGCCAGGTTGTTGATCGCGATCCTGACGGAACTGACCAAAGGACCGGATTTTGCATACTCCCGCAGATACAAAGCAGCCAAAACCCCAAAGGGGACTACAGCGAAAGACATAATCAGCGTCATGGCGACGGTCCCGAAGATAGCAGGATAAACTCCACCTTTGCTGTTGGCTTCCCTGGGATCATCCGTTAAAAACTCACCCCAACGCGAAAAATAAATTTTAAATTTATCCATCAAAGATAAACGAGTAGCCGGATACCCCCGCACAATATCAGCCAGAGCCAGCGTATGTTCCTGACCTTCGCTGGTTTCCATAACAAGTTGATATTGGTTATTTTTCTCTTTGAGTTCGTTGATTTCCCCACGCAGCCGATTGAATTCATCATTGGCCCAGCGCTTCACCTCTTTAAATTCTTTCTGAGCCTTTTTATATTCCGGAGAAGATTCTCCGAATTCCAATTTCACCTCACGCAAATGCAGGCGTTCATTTTCCAATATGCGGTTGACCTTACCGACATCGTGTTTCCTTAAATCTTGAATTCGATGAAACCGCTTCCTGACTTCGGGGTGGTATTGGTTGTATAAATCCCATATCTTGTTGGGGGACTGGGCTTTTATCTCATCCTTGATTTTGAATGCATGAGGAAAACCGTAAAATCGACCCCATTCGAGACGTTCAAAAATCATCGCCCATTCAGGTTTGGTTTCATGTTCAATTTCAAAATCACTGAGGCGTTGAAAATGTTCGCCCGTCAAATCAAAATTCCCGGTGCGTATCAAGCGCCGTGTGGCCCAGCCATCCGATGCGAATAAATCCTTCTTCAATTGTGCCAACTTATCTTCAGGTAAATCCAGCGTATCCAATGAAGGACGGTAAAGGCTGCTGCGGGTTATTTCACCCAAATAAACCTGCCCGTCAATTGTGGTGAGTTGAACGACCGGAACCGGCCAGAAGGTACTGAAGCCAAAATAAAAGACCAATACGAACAAACCAATAATCATGGCCATACAAACCGCCAATGCACCGCCGGTCAACCAAACCAAAGGTTCTCCATGGGCGTTCAGAGGAGTTTGAAGTCCTGCACGTTTGCGTTTTCTTATGGATTTGTCTGTAAACGTTTTAGATTCGGGCCTGCCGACAAGTGTACTCATAGTTCATAAGCTCTTTTCCGGAATTTCAATCGGACAAATTCGGCCAGAGTGTTCACCAGAAATGTGATAATAAACAAGAATAATGCAGCGAGAAACAAGGTGCGGTAATGGGTGCTGTTCCGCACGGCTTCGGGGATTTCAACGGCGATATTCGCCGACAAGGTGCGAAAGCCGTTGAAGATATTCCAATCCAGCACAGGTGTATTTCCAGCAGCCATAAGAACAATCATCGTTTCACCGACTGCGCGTCCCAAACCGATCATAACTGCAGAAAACAATCCGCTCATTGCTGTCGGGATAATTATATTGACCGCTGTTTGCCAGGGAGTCGCTCCGCAGGCAAGAGAAGCAGAACGCAGATGTTCAGGAACGCTGCTGAGAGCATCCTCGGCAATGGTATAGATAATCGGGATGACAGCAAAAGCCATGACGAAACCGACAATCATGGCGTTCCTTTGTTCATAGGTATCAAATACACTTCCACGGGGATCAAAGCCGAGATCGGTTAGAAATGAACCGATAAAAAAGGCCATCCCCAGAGTAATCAGGCAACCCAGGATGAATTTGATAGTTTCCATCCATGCAAGTTTAGTACGCCCCCATCCTGACGATTGGGAGCGTAACCAGGGATTGATCCAGCTGACCATTGCCAGCACAGCCAAAAAGCCACAGCCCGGTAACAACAAAAAAACCCATCCGGGAGTGGCGATTCCTGCCCGGTGATCCAGCCAGGCCTTGATATCGCCACCAAATAACCAATTTTGAAGGTAGGGGCCGAGTTCAATCGCTGCAAATATTCCAATAGGAAGGAACAAAACAATGAAAAAAGTGCGGAGTTTGGATAAATACAGGGTCCATCGATAAGGCAGTGATTGCCACAAATTGGCCCCTATTAAAAAAGCCAATGGAAGCGTAATAAATGAAACAAGTACTTGCGGAACAAATTTTTCAATGAAGGGAGCAAAAACCAAGGCGGCCAGAAATCCCAAAACGACACTTGGCAGGCTGGCCATCATCTCAATCGTAGGCTTAACGACTCCTTTCACTTTGGAGTGCATAAACTCGCTTGTGTAAATCGCGGCGAGAATCGCAAGCGGTAAAGCAAACAGCATGGAATACAATGTCGCTTTTAACGTACCGAAAATCAGAGGGACCATGCCGTATTTGGGTTCGAAAGCATCCGTAGCGCTTGAGGTCTGCCAGACATGGGCGGGCTGTTGATACCCTTCATACCAGACCGGAGTGAATATGGATTCCAATGTCACTTCAGGGTGCTTCAAGTCAACATCCCAGTGCCAGCAATTATTTGAAGCCACTGCCAGTAATCCATCCTCTTTGCCGGAGAAAAATAACTCGGTGATTTCAGTGTTGGATTTTGTTTTTATCTCGATCAACATTTGATTGCTGGTCACATGAAAAAAGCGAATGCTCCCATCCTGATATCCCGCCGAAATGACGCGGCTTCGTTGTGAGGGTCCAAGCGAGGTTACTGGTATGTCTGCGCTGGGCATTTCATGCGCCATAACCAATTTCATCTCATCCGGTGTTTCTACTTCCTCAGGCCGAATTTTAAACCAGGCACGGACTCTTCCTAATGAATCCCCTGTAATTAAGGTTTTTCTTCCGATCAAAAAATCGACACAAGTTAATGTTTCGCCTTCTTCCTTCACAAAGTCCAATTCTTCCGCGAGTTGTGGATTCTTGAAATTGCCGGTATCGAAACGCATTACATGGCCGTCTTTCCATATTACATAAACGGAATCTCCCAGTCCTCCTATTTTTAAATCATCGGGGAAACTGCGCGAGCCGGGAACAGTAAAGGGCAGGAGCGATTTGGATTCATGGTAGCTGATCTTTCCGGTCAAAAAGTTTTTTTGTTCTCTTAGTGAATCGATGGTGAGAATCCCCTCATCGCTCATTGCACAAAACATCATTCCCGAGGCTTGGGAGGAATGGGAGAGAAGCCGGATCGGCTGATTTTCAGCGACCTGAATAGGCTCTTTCAATTCGGGGGAAAATTGATGCAAACGAAATTGTCCACTCGGGATTCTGACTACAACTCCATTTTTATAGTTTTTTCTCTCTCCAACCGGGGTATCTCTGAACTCATCAAGAACCTCTTCCTCTTCCAAAAACTTTGTGGCTATGCCAAGTTTTCCTATTTGAACAGACCCATTATCATAGCCCAATACACAGTTTTTCTCATTCACAGAAAAACTGGAGGCGGTAATAGTTCGTTCCTGAGTCGGATTCAGTTTTTGGATTAATTCTCCGTTATCAAGACGGAACACAACAATATTGCCGTCTTTGAAAAGCGCCCAACCCAGGACACGAAATTCATCCATCCCTAAATAAAGAATATTGTGGGATGGTTTCGACCAAGGAAGCGGATATTCGCCGGTTGTTTCTAACGAAGGTGGTAAAAAAAGAGGTACGACTACCCATACTAAAAAAATACACACAGTAGACACGACCAGAATAGTACCGATACCACCGATGGTGATTAACCAACGCGATAAATGATCGGCAAGGAGCACAGTCCAACGAGTTTTTCTGGAAAATTTTTTTTTCGTAAATGTTTTAAGTGAATCTTCCTTAGAATTCATGCACAGCCTCAAACATGAATTTGGGTGGCGGTTGAATATCCGCCACCCAACCAATTATTTTTTTGTTCCCGGATAAATGATGTTTGTATTGAAATATCCAAAAATTATTCCACTTCGATATTCACTTGGATTAATGCTTGTTTAGCAATACCAGCGGTGACCGGGTAATAACCGGCCTTAATGACATCCGATTGGCCTTGTTGACTAAACACGTATTTTAAGAATTCACGGCGAAGAGGGTCCAGATCGCTTCCAGGTTCATAGTTTACGGTCAACCAGAGGAA
>CAZXSQ010000272.1:8122-9394 GCA_964643335.1 uncultured bacterium | reverse complement strand
ACGAAGGAAAGGAATATCCCGATGTCCGCAGCATGGGACCAAATGGTAAAGATGATAGAGGGCTGGAAGATGACATCAGATGAATGTTAATTTATTTCGCATTACATTATATATGGAGGAAATAAAATGAAGAAAAGTATCAGTGTTATTTGTGTTTTGTTACTCGCGGTTTGTGCAGGTGTTGGATCGGAGAAAGATTTTTCTAATAAGGTGATCAATATCGGGATGATTGTGTCCGATCTAGAAAAATCGGTTTCCTTTTATAAAGATGTTATTGGGATGGTGCAGGTTGATCGAAAATCTTTCGATGTCGATGCCGATTTTGGGAAGCGTTCCGGCTTGACTGACTCGCTTCCGATACATGTAGAGGTGTTGAAGCTTGGCAGTGGTGAAGGTGCGACTGAGTTTAAGCTGATGACTTTTGGTGAGAGAAGCAAGAAGCAGGAGAATGAATATATCCACAGCCATACCGGTATACAATACATTACTATTTTTGTAACTGAGTTGGAACCAATTATTGAGCGTATCAAGAAGCACAATGTCAAATTATTGGGTGAGACGCCGATTAAGTTGTCAGAGAATACTTCGTTTGTTTTGGTGAAGGATCCGGATGGGACTTTTGTGGAGCTTATCGGGCCGATGAAGAAGTCTTGAAATTTTAAATCCTGCATTCATTGGTTATAAATTGTTGATTTCTTTCGAATGAAGATACATACCGGAATGGTCCAGGGGGCCATGTCCTCTCTCAATCAGGGTTTGTAAAATGTCTTGCATTTTTTCTGCCAACGTTAAGTGAGCATTACTATCGCTGGCGGCTTCCAGGGCTAATCTCATATCTTTAGCTTGCAGAGCCAGGGTAAAGTTCGCTGGGGAGAATTGTTCTTTCAGCATTAAAGGGCCGCGCATGGTCAATATCCAGGATTTGGCCGCTCCTCCGGAAATAGCGTCCAGCACTTTTTCCGGATCCACGCCGCTTTTTTTGGCCAAAGCGATTCCTTCCGCTACTGCCTCAAGATTGATCGCGCAGATAATTTGATTCACGGCTTTGGTGATTTGTCCAGCACCGGCGGGACCGACATAAGTGATGTTTTCGCCCATCACTTGTAAGATTGACAGTGCCCGTTGGAAGACCTCTTCTTCGCCGCCGGCCATAATGGACAAGGTTCCCTTTTTGGCTCCTTCCGGCCCACCGCTGATGGGGGCGTCCAAAATACCGATCCCCCGTTTTTTTAGAGCATCCTCCATTTCACGAGCCAAACTGGCAGAACTGGT
>CAZXSQ010000272.1:2890-8112 GCA_964643335.1 uncultured bacterium | reverse complement strand
AGCGCCTTGCGGCTGGCATCCGCCAGCGCGCGAATGTTGGCGGCCACGCCGTCGTTTCCCATAATGACTTGTTTTACGTCCGGGGCGTCTGCTACGCATACAACAACCAATTCGCTTTTCAGGCCGACTTCTGCTGGGGTGGAGCACGCGGCCGCCCCTTCTTTTGTCAGGGAGTCACATTTTTCCTGCGTGCGATTATACACGAACAATTGGTAGCCTGCTTTCAGCAGGTTTCTCGCCATGTGGATTCCCATTGTTCCCAATCCAACAAATCCCAATCGATTCATAATTCCTCCTTGGAAAAAATTGTAATTTTTGAATCTAACAACTGTTGGTACTATATTTTTTACTATTTACAGCGTAAAATACAGCGTTCATACATTTTATCGTGATTTTCAAAAATCAGCAAAACATGAAATATGATATAACGTCCAAATTCATTATGGAAAAGGGGAAACAGGCTCTTTTGCATTATTTCCTTGGAATGGATCCTGTTGCCATCCGTGATATTGAACCGTTGCCTCAAGAATCGCCCAGCCTAATGCGAAGTGATTTTCCATTGTGGATCAAAGACCGTGAAGGTCAGGAGAAATTATTGCTGATCGAGTTTCAGTATAAACAATAGTACAATAACTTAAAGAAAGGTGATCATTGTGGCACATTCCTTTTTCAGTCTCAAGAACAAAGTGGCCGTCATAACGGGAGCGGCTTCCGGAATCGGCAAGGCGATTGCCGAAGTGTTTGCAGAAGCGGAGGCGGAGGTCTGGATTGCCGATATCAATCAAAATAACGCCAACGAGGTTGTTGAGAAGATCCGATCATTTGGGGGGACCGCTCATTTTGTTCTATGTGATGTCACTCAACCGGAGAGCGCCCGAGCTGCCGTCGATGAAATATTGAAAGAGAAAGGCCGTATTGACATCCTTGTGAATAATGCGGGAATCGGTCTAGTGGGAAACCTGGTGAAGACCACTGACGAAGATTTTGACCGAATCATGAAGGTCAATGTAAATGGCGTCTTCAATGTTTCCAAGGCTGTTCTCCCTTCGATGCTGGAGCATCAGCATGGTGTGGTTATCAATATGGCATCAATCGCCTCATTGATTGCGGTCAAGGATCGTTTTGCCTATTCGGCTTCAAAAGGCGCCGTATTGATGATGACGAAAAGCATCGCTCTGGATTTTGTGGATCAGGGAATTCGTTGCAATTGTATCTGTCCGGCGAGAGTTCACACCTCTTTTGTGGATGATTATTTACAAAAAAACTATCCCGGACAAGTGGATGAAATGTTTAAGAAACTCTCGGCCTATCAGCCCATAGGACGGATGGCCAAACCCGAGGAAGTGGCTTATCTTGCCCTGTATCTGGCAAGTGACGAAGCTTCGTTTATTACTGGAGACGCTTTCCCGGTATCAGGCGGCACACTGATGGGGTAAAACGAAATTTTACCTTTCATCTTTTTTCTTAGGTTCGTACATCAAACAATCTATACCGGAACTCTCTTTTACCATCAGTGAAGGGGGTCTATGAGATTTGAATCCCATGGCCTTGCATCCATGAGGGAAAGAAGCGTCCCAGGTTATATAATAATGAACACAGTTCATGCAGATGATATTTTCAGTTTTCTTCTCTTTGTTCATGAAATTCAATAATGCAAAAATAACTTAAATTCAACTTGGTTCACTAAAGAGTCTATCGTATATCATTATATCCATATTGATGAGGATTATTCGGATCTTGGTACTTTCCATTCTTTGTCGATGACTGAGTAGCCCGTCGGTCTGAATATTTCTACCCGAACCCGTGGTAAAGCGGATAAAGTGGGCCAGTCAATTTTTTCGGTATGATTTGATCCCGGCGGTAAATCCGGCAGTACTCGCTTTCCTGTGCCCATGGGTTGATTTAGCTTGTTGTATACAATCCAGGTTAACAGATAGTTTTTCAACGTATAAGCAGGCAGATCGTTTTCCAATGAGCGTGTAACAATTTCAACAGTTGCATAACTGGTTTGATTATCGGTTTTGGGCTTGGAAATATCCAAAGACAGGATCGGGGATGATTCTCGGCGTAATGCTTCCCACGATGGCTTTCTCTTGCTGAAAACATCCACCACACCATGAACACGCTGTTTGAAAGAACCTTGGCCTTTGTCCCCGATATGGGTTCTATAATCGTTATAATCGAAGAATATCGCACCAGCCACATTCTCTGCATACCGGTAACAATGTGTATGAGTTTTCAATATTTCGATCCTACGCTCATCACCTGAAGGATTCCCGGGAGAGCATTCACATAAGCCGTACTCGGAGATGACAAGTGATTTATCGGGAAACGCTTTTTTAATCAGGTCGAGATTGGATATCAGATCCGGCAGTCCACCTCCGTACCAGGATTCGTAGTAATCATTCCATTCAATGAAGTCCAGCATTCCGGCTGCATCCCGTTCAGGATGAGACTGCAGTGAATTAGAGGCATAAGTTAATAAGCGGTGGGGATCCAGTTCATGAGCTATTTTTTTACCACGGGAGACAAATTGATGTGCTTTTTTACTCTGGCCACCGATTTCATTGCACAATCCCCATGCATAAATAGAGGGGTGATTGTAATGCGCGGTGATCATTTCCGTCAGATGTCTTTCCTGAATGTCTTCAAGATCACCCTGCATGGTTTTGCCTCCCCAGGCGGGGACTTCTTCCTGAACCAGGATACCTTCACGATCGCAGAAGTCGAAGATAGATTCATCCTGCTGCCAATGGAAGCGGGTGATTACGCAATTCAAACGTTTCATGTCCGTGAGAATTTCTCGAATAATTCGGGGATCTTGCGCCATACCGTACCGTGGATCGCTGCCCGGCATCCATTCAACTCCCATTAACCGCGCCGGTTCTCCATTGAGGTAATAATATCCGTCTTTGACTTCGACCTTTCGAATACCAAAGGTCTCTTCTTGTTCATGAAGGATATTATCATCATCTATAATCCGGTAGCAAATTCGATACAAGTTGGGATCATCAAAATGCCACAAATCCGGATCAGGAATTGTAGATTTACAGGTTATTTTTAATTGGTTTTGGGCCGATTTTTTATTGATTGCCAACTTCGGTGAAGGCATCATTTTTCCTTGCGGATCATACACTTTAACATCAATGGATAATTCATCCAGCAAATCTCTATTACCAGATATGAGAGCCCGAACATCCAAAGCCGCCCTGGAAAAATCATTCTCCGGTTCAGCATGAACCAAGAGACGCCCGATGTAGACATCCGGTAGGATTCTGATCCTTACGCTGCGAATAATTCCACCGTCTCTGGGCCAGTCAAATGAATCGAGATAGGGCAGGGCGTTTTTTGAGAAACGATTATCTACCCGTAAAACAATGACATTCGCGCCGTTGAAATCCCAATGTTTGTTTAGCGAAAATTCGAATGGGGTCCAGCCGCTTCCTATATGTTCTCCTAACAGTTTCCCGTTCAACCAGACCTGTACATCGCGATAGACAGCATCGAATTCAATTTTTAAATTTTTTCCATTCCATGCCGGATCGGGAGCGATCTCATGGCTATACCAAGCATAACCGGCATAATCGATTGTACCTGGTTCCACCTGCCAGGTATGTGGTACAATGACTTTTTGCCATGAAGAATGGTTCACAGCCGGTTCGAACCATTTTTCTTCCATTCCCTTATTTTCAGGATCGATTTTAAATAACCACGCTCCATCCAGGGAAAGGCAATCTCTTTGATCGGCTGCCAAAGTATTCCAAGCAAACATCATGAATAAAAAAGTGAATTTACAAATATTCACAAAACTTTTGAATATAGAGCGATTTCGAGTCATTGGTACATCCTTTCACTTGATCTCACCACAAAAATCTTAAACTAGGAATCAGTTTTTATATTTCAACAATAAAGCCAGATCGAGTGGCCCTGGGGCAGGCTGATATTTAAGATAAAACTCAGAGATGCGTTTATACACTTCAGGAACGAAGGGAGTTAATCTCAACCAGCGGGCGGGAATCTGAACCAGTGACGGATTCGACTTTGGATTACCAGTTACATTTCCAAAAAGAATGCCATTATCCAATCGGGCGAATCTCTGAGTAACTGTTTTCCCAAGACGAAGCATATCTTGTTTTGTGAAAACTTCACCTTCCGAAGCGAGTAGAATCGGCAATGCCATGGTTAACGAGCCATGTGATACATCTTCTCCATTTATGGATTCCTTGGATGCAGTTGATTCAACCGGTTTGATTGGCAGCCAGTAAGGCCAGTAATAGGCGCCATCGGGAGCGGGAGTTAAACGGTTTTTGATATATCGCCCGATTGCAAGCGCACGTGCTTTGTGTTTTTCGTTACCGGACACTTTCCATGAAAACCATAAGGCTCGTCCCATCGCACTCAGCCGGTTCCCCGGCAGCGGTTTGCCATTAATGGCTTTTTCCTGATTCAAGCCGATGTAGTGGCCTTCTCCTTCTTCAGGACCGTTCCGCCATTGTGGATCGTGAAAAGCCAGGCTTTCCTGCGCCAGGTTCAATATTTTTGTATAACCTTTACCGAGTTTTTCTCGGGCACGTGGCTTATCTTTGATTAACAGCAGAAAATCGAACATCGGGTAAGTAATCATGCCGGTATGGACAGCGAAGATTGCACGTCCTCTTTCGGCGTATTTATCCGATCCCCAGGCGGGAGCGATAGTACCATTCCAAAGTTGAATGTTTTTCATATCGTCACGCGCTCTTAATATTGACCTGATGGCTTTAAAATTAGCACGTAAGTATTTGGGTTGATTTGTTGCGCGATACATCTGGTTCAGCGACATCATCCGGTATGACCAGCTCCATGCGATACGGCCTGTATCATTGCTTAATTCTTTCAATGCCGAATTGAGTTTTTCACCCAAGTATAAATCGTCATAACGATGAGGGGCGGTGTATTCCTCAAGTTTGGGAGTTGAAGTGACTTGAGTAAATTTTTCGTGAAAACGTTCAATATATTGTTCGTCCGCTCCTTTAGCAAAACCAACTCCACCGATTAGTAAACCAGTGACAATTAAAAACATGACCTTCTTCAAAGTTCTGATGTGGTACATTGGATTTTTGCTCCGTTTATTTGTTTTGTTGTTCTTCCAGTAATTCTTTGATCGAATGGCATATTTCGATTGCCTCGGGGTAGTCGCCGGTTTCGTATATCGTTTCAAATTGGGAGATTTTTAAGGCGAGTTC
>CAZXSQ010000272.1:0-2880 GCA_964643335.1 uncultured bacterium | reverse complement strand
AGTCGGTGCGGGGATCAACAACCTTCGCCAATTGATCCATTCTTTGTTTATTCATGTTACGAATATATTTAATAAACTGTTGATACCGCAGTTCACGGATGATATCCAGAATGAAGCGCCTTTCATCTGGACTGATGTCCCGCTGAAGCGCGTCGGTGAGATTTTCAGGCAATTTCTCTGAACATTCTTCTCCAAATGCTTCAAATGTTTGGATCATTTTTTCATTATTATGGAGAGATTCAGGGAGGATGGTTTCCGTATAAAAAGACTGTATTTCCTGCCAGTGATCATCCAGGTCCACATTGGTGCAGGCATGTACTTCAGCAACTCTGTAAGGTACAGCCGAGTCTGCAGTGAAATATTCCCAGCGTTCAAAAAAGCCGTCGTTATCGGTATCGAACATTCGCACCTCACCTATTGGATCACTGTTGCCGATGTGTCCGACCTTGATCCATCCCTCTTTTGCTCCTTTGAGATGCAGCCGGTGATCAACAGGGCTGTAATAAATAAAACGCCGGTTGGAGCTGGTGGGCATGTACTCCCGCCGGACGTTCCAATCTTGAATCGGACCACCGGTGTTATGTATGATTCTCCGTGACCATGTCCAAAACACCCCTTCCCATCGCCGGTCGTATTCCGGCCGTGATGGATGGCCGATCTTTATATTATGATCTTCAAATTCCCGCCAGGTAAACCCGGTTTGATCCGCCATGTATCGTTCCGATACTTTACGCGCCTGATCATGACGAATGCAGACAGTCCATTTAGGGGGCCGCCGAAGCGGTTGATTGCGGTACATTAACGGAAAATCATAAGGGCGGTTGCCGGTCATGGTAAATCCCATTTCATAATGAAGGGGATTTTCTTCGGAACTTAAACCGTCGATATCCAGGCTATAGCGGATATTGACTACTCCCATGCTCTTCATGGAAGTATTAAATTCGCCTTCATAGCGGGATCGTTTATTGGCGTAATCGGGATCGACTTGAGGAGAAAATTCCAAGGGAGCACCACTGAATCGAACTGCCGCCTCTGATTCACCGTCGTTATCGGTGTCATAAAAAGAAAAAGGGCACTCGGATATCGGCAGCCAGCTGTCATCCACAGGATTGTATTTATTCATATAGATTTCGTTGTTGCCATAAGGATCGCTTTTGAAAAAATTACCGGTGTATTCATAATCGGCCAGATCCCACATCTCACCGTCGTTGTCCAAATCAGTGCCGAACCAGGAACGGCGAAGTTCACCATTGACAAAATAGCGGATATCCATTTCATCGGGCATGGAATCACCGTCGCGGTCGATATAATCGACCATACGGTCAACCAAACCATCGCAGCCGTAATCGACAACGTAGCAGTCGCTGTCTTTATCACCTTCTGGGTTGTCTTGATTCATATCATCGTCGTCATCGAGAATCCAGACAATCATTTCGTCATTGTTGCGTGTCCGTTTTTCCCGGCGAACTATCATAAAACCTTCGTTATTGATTTCAGAGTAAAGTGGAAATTGTTCGCCGGCTTTTATATGCACCGCATGATTCCACCAGTTTTTACTCTTAAGATCGAGGAGACCTCCTTTTTGCATTTGGGTTTCCTGTTCCCACCATTCTTCCGAATAGGAGGGGGAGGTTATTAATAGTCCTAGTCCTATTAGTAGCAGGGTTATAGATATTTTCATTTTTGCACCTCTTGTTTTATGTTTCTTCAGGGGAATGGTGGGATTCGTTACCTCATCTCCTACATCCTTATGCAGACAGGATGTCTGCACCACAATTTACCTTTTATGCGGACAAAATGTCCTCGCCCCATAGGCTTTTGGTGTTTTTAAATAGTATACGCTCTTTTTCTTTATTTGAAATTTCTGATTGGTTTATTTTTAATGGACCGATTGCCGCATTTTGTAGTGGTATGGCGCTGCCGTGGAGAATACGTTCCACACCAACATCTCTTACCATGTTCTCGATTTCTTGAAAAGCCATCATGGCGGATGTTTCTATATAAACGTTTGGGCATTGCCGCAGGATATGCACGGCTGTTTGTAATTCACCTAAATAATTGATTGATCCAATGATGAATTTGCATGATGTATGTTTTGACGCAAGTGGTTCAATGATCCCTAAATCCATAAGTGGAAAACGCCAACTCATTAATAAGCGGCGGGGGATAAAAACCGGGATGCCCCGTTCACTGCAAAAGGACAATAGATCTGAAATTCCGGGTTCTTCAAAGAGATTATAGGTATGGTGTACCGGAAACAATTTGACTAAACAGATACTCGCCTGAGTACAATCCTCTTCATACTTATTAAAGCCTGAAGCATAAGGCGAGTATGTAAAAGCCGGATAGAATCTATCGGGGTGACGAGATACCAACTCGATGATTTCCTGGTTGCCTCCATCCGGATCAGAGAATACAGATTTGAGGGAAGAAATGAAAACCCGATCGATATTGCAGCGGTTCATTTTATTCAATATCGCATCCGGATCGCCTCCGCGCAGAGGCCAATACGGCCAGGTGCCGTAATATCCATTCACATCGATGATCATGGCTGCCCCCGCCGCTGTAAAATTTTATCAATGGAACCGTGTAAAATCATTTCTTTTTCCGCCGGTGAGATATCCGATTCAGTAATCTTGGCAATTTGCAATACAGGATTGAGCAAGGGTAAATCTGAACCGTATAAAACCTTTTCCGCTCCAATTTCCTCTACTGCGAATTCTATCATGCCGTTGTCAAAGGATGAACTTGTCGTGTCCAGATAAATGTTTCCGTATTTTTTCGCGGCGGCAACGGATAAATGCCAATCGCCTTCAGCCTGGGGACAACAGCCCATGTGAGCATTGATCAATATGGCATCCGGTACCTGCCGTGCCAGTG
>CAZXSQ010000271.1:0-9422 GCA_964643335.1 uncultured bacterium | reverse complement strand
AAGAAAGCACTCCTGCAACTGAGATGAAAAAAGTAAACGAAAAAAGTCCCCAACCAGAAACAACTGTTCAATCATCCAATTTACGGCAGTTGATGACCACAATTTCCAATCCCGAAGAGCAAACTCAACCCGAGCCGGTAATTAAGCCACCCGAAGAGATTTCAGTTGTACCCTCCAATGCAACCTATACTGTTCAGGCAGGTGACACCCTTTCTGAGATCGTTGCTCAAACCATGAGAGAGCATCAAATGAATTTCAATACGGCGGATATTTATCGCATGGTTAATATTGTGGCGAATGAAAATGGAATTTCAAATCCCGACCGTATTCTGGTTGGTCAGCGTATCGATCTCAAATCACTTTTCTCGAATCCCATATCTCAACCTGTGGCGAGACAGGGTACTGTGGATGCAGCCTGCAGGGTTCCTGTTCAGGGCCGCATAACGTCAGGTTATGGAATGCGGGAGCATCCAGTCTATGGTGGCGAGCAATTTCATCATGGTGTGGATATCGGCGTGCCTATCGGAACGCCGATTCAGTCTATAAAACCCGGACATATTACATTCTCCGGTGAAATAACGGGTTATGGCCTTGTGGTTGAAGTAGATCATGAAGATGGAACCATTTCACGTTATGGTCATTTATCTGAGCAATTTGTTTCGGCGGGCGATAATGTCAACTATGACGACATTATCGGCATGAGTGGTTCGAGTGGAGTAAGCACCGGACCGCACCTGCATTTGGAAATTCACCGCAACGGCAGTTCCATCGATCCTTTAACCGTCTTGCCGTCCAGTCTTTTTGAAACACCCGATGTTGGCACTTCCGGTGAAATTGTACAAAACGAATTACCGGATGAGTCTGCATAAAAGTTTTCTTTATCCTTCTTGAACCGATATTTACCCCACATATTAAATATCGCAAATAATAAAAAGTTATTTTCCGCAAACATTTTCATGATTGTCCGGTTGGTGTATGATATATGTTGCCGCTTAAGTTTACTATTTGCGGGAGGAAGGAATGTTCGGATTTTTCGATACCGAATTGGGCCGGGTTCAGATATCACCGACGATTGTACGCCGGTTCATTTTGAATGAAATAGAAAAAAGCAACTGCTTTACTCTCCCCGGTACAAAGCCGGGTGAGTTAATCAGCCGAAAGGCGATTGAACGCTGCATACGGGTGAATTTTGTCGAGGGCAATGTCGAAGCGACTTTGACATTGAATGTGCTTTATGGAACTCGTATAACCAAGGAAGCAAGAGAGTTGCAAGGGAAAATCATCCGGGCGATCCAACTCGGTATAGGTTTGAACGTTGCGACTGTAGCCATCAATGTTGAGAATGTTTACGAAGACGATGAACGGCTTAAACACCCGCTTTTGATTGAGCATGATTCAATCAAAGTGAATGCAGTGAATCAATGATAAGATATTTATGAAACATTTCACACTAGGTCTCTCGTTTATTTGCTTAATTTGTATCTCCTTCACCTGTTGGCTGGTGGTGATCTGGGATCCGTCGCTCATGCTGGTGTTCAGCGATGTATTGGAACAGATGCATGGCACGAATTGGGGAAAAATATTAATCATCGCATTCGGATTTATTACCCTCGGCTGCAGTTTATCCCTGTTTGCACTTTTACTGGGTCTTGAACCAGGAACTAAACGGCAGGTAGTTTTCGAAAATGAAGGGGGAAGTGTGGGAGTCGCTCTGGACGCGGTTGAGGATTTTATCAAGCGGAAATGCAGTAACATCACCGGGGTGAGAGACCTGCAGGTTCGGGCAGAAGAAGAAAACGGAGAACTGAGGCTTCAAACCAAAGTTGTGCTGGAACTGCAGCGAAATGTCCCTGATTTCTCGCGTGAATTTCAGCAAAGAATCCATCGCGAACTGGAGGAAACACTCGGTTTCCAAAATATAAAAGAAGTGAAAGTGTTGATTCACAAGATTTTTCCACGCGAAGCCCCGAAAGAACCGGTGCTTTTATCTGCTCCTTCTCAGGTCATTTTGAAAGATGATGAAGAGGTGGAGCCAAAAGAGACTGTAGAAGAAAATCGGGGAGAGCAGTCTGAAGAAGATGAGGGTGATGAGGTGGTGGCCACCTGGGTTTCATCCGAAGATGAAAAGAAGGAAAAAGATCAATGAGTATCCATAGAGACGAAGTCAAGCATATTGCGCTTTTGAGCCGGCTGGAACTGACTGAAGACGAAGTGACTATGTATACTGGGCATCTTGCCGAAATCCTGGACTATGTTGAGAAACTGAAATCGGTGGATGTCAGCAATGTGGAACCGATGTCTCATCCTATGCCGATATTCAATACCCAGCGGGAAGACAAGGTTCAGCCTTCTATTGAAACAGAGGATGCTCTATCGAATGCGCCGGACAAGTACGAATCTTATTTCCGGGTGCCCCGAGTCACTGAATAATGCTTTTATGCCTCGTTACCGTAAAATAGTATGCGCTGGACTTGCTTTTTGGCTCTTGACGGCGGTTCCCAGCTGGGGACATGGTTCGGACACTTACAATTTATTGGTGAAATTGTTTGTCGAGGAATACCAGTCACGTTACCTTCGGCAAGTTGAATTGGATGATTCCAGTTGGTTCGCCTATCCATTGGATAAACGGTATGCCTCGTTCGAGGATATCTTTTATACGTATCTATTCTCACTTCAATTTCCTCAATCGGCTGAATTCCCCTCACCTCGAGATGTGAATCTTTATGAAGACCGCTTTGGTTTTATCATCTATCGAAAATCCAAGGGCGAATTCAATTCATTTACTGCTGAAAAGCGTCTATCCTCAACAAGCAAGAGTGAGTTTAGTTTAACAATCGATGCGGAAGAAACTCAGGATGGGCTTATGGTACTGGACGATCCCATTCATGAATACCCAGTCATCGGGGATGAACGGAAGGACTCCTGCCTGGTCTTATTCGGTGTGAAGAAAAACAAAATCCTTCTGTTATCCGGAAAAGAGAAAATCATACGGCTTGGATACAAATGTGCTCTTGTTCGTGAGCCGATAGTGTTTGAATGGCGGCTGCCAAAGGAATTTCCGATTGGAAATCCCAAGTATGAATCCGGCATCTGGACGGTCGTGCGGGAACGGTATGACACCATGCCGAAACCTGAGCATCCTCAAAGAAAACAAGCCTATTATGGACCTCAAACTCCAGGACAATAAAATCATGAAAATTATCACCGCTATTATTTTATTTTTGTGTTTTTCCATACCTGTTTCATGGAGCCATCTGAACAGTGTTTCGTATTCAACAATTACCGTGAAGGACGAGGCCATTCACGTAGAATTTCGTTACACGTTGATTTGTACATTGGAACTGTTTCAAGTGGATGCGGACAGTGACAGCTTTTTAACAAAAGAAGAACTCAATCCGGCCCGAGACATGATCTATTATTACCTGACCAACAAAATCAAAGTCCTGTGTAATGGCCGCCAGCTGCAGGCCAACTTGAAGAATATATCTTTTAAAGTTGAAGAGGATGACTCGTATACCATTTTTGATCTGGTTTATCCAACGCACGATAAGCCGAAAGACTTAATTATTCTGTGCAACGTTTCAGAAGAGGTGGACCCTTATCACCGTAATCTGGCTGAAATCAAATTGGGGGATAAAGAATATTTATACGTATTCACCAACGACAATTATTTCGACAGCCGCAACCCCCCACCCATCATAAACCAAAAAGCAAATGGGGTCAGCTCATCCACGCAATCCGCAAGTGATAAAGAGAACGAAACTGAAACGGAGAAAGAATAATAGATAGATTCCGCAGGGATGTTAGCATATAGCGTGGATGTGAACCCATGCAATCTTCAAATCTATTTAACACATTAGAAATGTGTTAAAACAAGAAAAGAAAGTCGTTACCAAAGACTTCGAACGTTGGTTACCAAGGGCTTCCGCCATGGCGAAAGCCCTTGCAGTAGAAGTACATAGTTCCATATTTCGTCAAGGGCTGACTTCGCCTTGCCCTTGCCACCCTGGCATGAAAAAGGCGCCAGCTGAACCGGCGCCTTTAAGTTCTACACGGAAATATGCGTTTTTTCGTGTAATGCTGATCCTAAATCAAGGATAAATCGACAATCAAGGATAAATCGACCATTCGCTGCCCACTGTGGATTCTTCATATAGTGAGACACGCAGAACAGGACGATCATCTGCTTGCGCATTTTCGCTGGAGGCGAAATTGTACGCACCACCTACATAAACCGCTGGGTCATCTGTAGGATCATTATCGGTTTCCTGTGAAATTTTCACACCATTGTTTGCATCCGGATTAGCGATCCAAGATTTGGCCATTTGTGATACATCCAGCCACAGCCATGTGCCTGGAACGGGATCAAACCAGGTTCGACTTTCCACAGGGCCAACATCAGTCGGGCCTTCAGCCCCAATGGCTTCCCACAATTCACTTCCGGTTGAATTCCAGGTTACTACTCCGCTGTTATCGGGAGCATCATCCCCATCGACACCACTATCTGCTCCACCATCACCTTCAGCCCAGTTTTTCAAAATTCTCTGTGTGCTTAAGAAATGCGGATTTGACAATCCCGCGCTAGGATCGTCGCTGCCTTCTCTTCTTTCAAAAGCAAAATACAGACCTACTTCTGCGTTTTTCATCCGATTGGCTGCTGAAGCATCGATTGAGGAGATATCAAACTTGATCAGGATGACTTTGCTATCATCACTTCCACCCTCTATGTTATAATCCCCTTCTTCGATGAAATCATGGCCCCCTGTGTTTTGCGGAGTATCTGCTGGTGGCCGATCCAATTGATTTTCGGTGCCGTCCCATGAAATTATGTGCGCATCCGCTGTTCCGGCATAGTCTGCTGTCGGAGAAACACCTTGTTGAAATTCAATTACTTCGATTGCACCTGCTCCAGATACCAGGATCAGAGCAAGCCCAGCTACTAACGATAGAGTTTTCATCATACGCTATTTCCTCCCATAAAAATTAGATTTTGATTCGATAATCTGCCCTATTATCCGAAATGTTATAATGAATGTCAAGAACAAAAGTTAAGTTTTAACCATTTATTTCTGATTCTTGATTTTTGTTGGAGTTGTAATAGTTTGTAATTGATATGTATTGGAAAGAGTTAAATTAAACTCGAGCGTTATTAGTTAAAGTTATTGAAAATATTTAATTTATATTTAATAAGCTTAAGTGATTTCAATAAAGGTTTGGATGTTGAATTTGATTTATTCTTTTCATTTTTGCATTGACTTTTATATTTTGCTTTCGGATAATTAAATTAAATCTATTTATTCAGGGATGGAAAGATCAATGTGTAAAAATGCCGGTGTAATGACATTCAACTCAAAGCGTTATGCAAATAAAGCTTTTGTTCATTGTTATTATGTGGTTTATTCTGCAATATTTGTTTTGTTTTTATTGAGTTCTTCTCTCAATATTTGGGCAGATAATCCGGATGAAAACCAAATTCTTTCACAAAAATTACAAAAATTGAATGCTCAATTAATAGAAGCAGGTGCTCAAGAAGATCATTTGCAGGTTGAAGCTTGTATGGATGAAATGATCGCAATAATGAAAAAACTGGGGTATAAAGAAGAGATCATTGCTGAGCGAGCGCGTATGAGGATTCAATATAGTTTGTCAGTTAATCGTCTTGTTTCAGCTCGTCAAGCTGCACTTTCGTGGTTGGATGAACATCCTGATGACATAGTGGTCAATGATTTGCTTGGGACGATTGCTCATCGTATGGACCGGGATAATGAAGCAGCAGAGGCATTAAAAATTGTTTATGAAGCCAACCCAAACAATCCCGTTAAACAACGCAGATATTTAGACACCCTAATGTTGGTCGATGCGTGGGAAGAAGCGCTTGATCTTTGTCAAAAAATAATTGATTCTAAAGATGTGGATGCAAAAACATTGATTGAAGTGTGTGAGGCTTATCTTCGCTTCAATAAACCGGATGAAGCAGAAACTGTATTAGAAAGACTTGAAACCCTCATCCCCGGTCAACCTTATCTTTTCTATGCCAAAGGCAAATTGAATCAGGCTAAGGGTAATTATGAAAAAGCGGCCAAATATTTTGGCAAAATTGAGAAGGGGGATAAGGAGTGGTATGATTCCAGTTACCGGTTGGGGTCTTGTTTGTTGAAAATGAAACAATTTAAAGACGCCAGCCGGATATTTGTTAAACTTCTGACTCTCAATCCCTACGATATGAAAGTTTTTTCCCTAATGCAACAAACATTGCTGCGCATGCGAAAACGTGAAGGAGCCAAAATTCTATGGGGAATCCGGAGCGAACTTGAAAACCGTGAATTGATTGATACAAAAGCTGTTCATGTTTTACGCGGAGGAGACGAAATCGAACACGCTCGGCTTAGGGCACTTTCTTTGGTTGAAAAACAACATTATCAGGCAGCCGGAAAGATATTGAAGAGCATCTTAAAAAGTTATCCTGAATCTATCCAGGCTAAGGAAAATCTCGCCCGGCATTATATTCATACCTTGCAAGCCTGCCAAGCTGAAGAAATTTATGAAAACTTAATGAAAATCATACCGAATGAAGCTCAGGAACAAATAAAACTGGAATGGATAAAAACGCTGCTACAACAAAAACAACCTGATAATCCGGTATCTTTACTCCAAAAAATAGAACCTCAAAGTAACTTCGGGCAATCGATTTACTCTTTGCTTGGAAGCTATTATCTTGAAATTGAAGGCGATACAAACAAAGCCCTATCTTATCTTGAAAAAGTTAAATCGGCTTCCCCCGAAATCACTTCCGCTATGGCACGTGCTTTTTTACAGGAAGGACAAACAGAGAAGGCTTGGAGCTATTTTGAAAAACTTCCGCCACAATGGAATCATCCTGTTGCTTTAATGGGAAAGATATGCTGTATGGTTCAAAAAGAATTAAACAAAGAAGCCAATAATCTATATCAAAAAGTAACTAAACAATTTTCAGAATTAACTCCTATCATAACAGCAGAAGCGGATGCAGCCATTGCTAAATTGAATAACTCCCCTGAGCAAGGAACACTCCAGTCCAAGGCTGAAAAAGTCAAAAAGGCTCTCAGCCGGATTCGGGATTTGGTTGCCCAAGCGCATCGGGTTGGGTCTCCTAATTTCATTCCTTATTTAGTAAAATTATCCGGTATCTATTGGGAACTCGGAATTGAAGAAGATGCTTTACGATACGCCTATTTGGCAATGGATAGTAATCCGGAGAACATTGATCTCCGCAAGCTGGTCATACAACGTATGAAACAACCTGAGAATATTTTTGAAAGGTTGCAACTCATCAAATCCTTACCCAATCCAGAAACTCATGCAGAATACATTTCTCGGATGGAAACCGAAACACTGGCGATGATACAATTGACTCCATGATTTTACTTTTTAAACGGGAAAAATGATTAGTTCTTTATATATTTATTCTTTATTTTTGGCTATTATCAGCGCCGAAGATTTGTTTATTCCACAATTTGAGGATGCGGCCGCCAAAGCCTCGCTGAATTTCATCCATAATGCCGGTCATCCTGAAAAAGATTACATTCTTGAGGTGAATGGAGCGGGAACCGCCCTGTTTGATTATGATAATGACGGCGACCTCGATATTTACCTGGTCAATGGCTCCTGGCTGCAGTTACCCGAAGGAAAAGAACCACCTTTCGATAAATTATTTAGAAACGATGGTAACTGGAAATTTACGGATGTAACCCACGAGGCTGGACTTGGCTGTACGGAGTGGGGATGTGCTGCTGGGGTTGCCGATTATGATAATGATGGTGATTTGGACCTTTATGTGACAAATTGGGGACCGAATTATTTTTATCGCAACAACGGTAATGGCACGTTTACGGAAATAGCCGAACAGGCTGGGGTAAAGCAAACATTATGGGGCGGCAGCTGTGTCTTCGGTGATTATGATCTGGATGGTTATCTCGATCTTTATGTAACCAACTATCTCGATTTTGATCCGGAAGTTATTCCAAAAAGGGGTGGGTCTGATGGGGTTTTGCTTGCCGGTGAAATTCCGGTTCACGCAGGCCCGGGGGGATTGACTCCCGTTCCGGATACACTTTACCACAATAACGGCGATGGCACTTTTACAAATGTAAGCGAATCCTCGGGTATTTTGGAAGTCGAACCCGCTTTTGGCTTAGGAGTATTATTTATTGATATGGATTTGGATGGCTGGCCGGATATTTACGTAACCAATGACCGGTTTTGTAATTACTTGTTTCATAATCAGGGTGATGGCACTTTTCTTGAAAGTGGTTTGTTATTTGGCGTCAGCTACAGCGAAACAGGTATGGCGCAATCTGGAATGGGCGTGGATTGTGCGGATCTGAGCGGTGACAATTTAGAGGATATCGTAGTACTCAATTATGCGCAGGATTATAACACACTATATCGAAACGAGGGGGATGGATTTTTCTCGGATGTAACCAAGGAAGCGAACCTTTATTTTGATTCATTCGACCAGCTCAGTTGGGCCTTGGTTGTACTGGATGTGGATTTTGATGGTGATCAGGATATTTTTGTGGCCAACGGTCACGTGATGCCCCAGGTGGACCAGACGAATCCCAAGCAGGGTTATAAACAAACCAATCAGCTTTTGTTGAATAATGGTCAGGGCAAATTCAAGGATGTTTCTTCACAAGCGGGAGAGGTTTTCAAGGTAAAGTATTCTTCACGTGGCTGTGCTTATGGCGATTTGGATGAGGACGGTGATCAGGATATGGTCGTAAACAATATGGATGCGCCACCAACAATTTATGAAAACCTGGGAGGTTCGGGAAATCATTGGGTAGGCATAAAACTTATTGGAACACAGTGCAATCGAGACGCTATTGGCTCCTGGATTACTGTAAAAACGGCTAATAAAGAATATAAACGATTTGTTCGGGGTGGTGGTGTAGGTTATGCCTCCCATTCTGAAATGACCGTAAGATTTGGTTTGGGGAAAACTGCAATGATAGATGAATTAATTGTTCAATGGCCAGGGGGAGGTGTTGAATCATTCATGATAGACGAAGTGGATAAAATCTATATACTGACACAAGGGGAAGGGGAGGGCTAAGCGATTCAAAAACTTCCACTTACAGTGGTTCTCATTAAAACGATGGGATTAGAGCTGTTGGGTGGCAAGGGTGTATTGTTTACACCCTTGTCGATACACCGCAAGGGTACATACGGCGTACTCTTGGCACCCGACTTGTCGTATTCGATCCTTGTATTCCTTTTGAACGGCATTGATTATAAAAAATGGCGGTTGTTATGTAACATGTGTTCTAGCCATCGAGAGCTGGCTTCGCTATGCTGGTGGCATAAGTCCTTACGGTCGCGTTACACTGTGTCATTTTTACCCAGTGAAATTACAATTTAGTGGCGATATATACCTCTTCGAT
>CAZXSQ010000270.1:1132-9434 GCA_964643335.1 uncultured bacterium | reverse complement strand
CCATGACCTCCGGGTTATGAGCCCGACGAGCTACCACTGCTCCACCCCGCGTCAATTATATTCTCTTCAATAACTTTTTTCTATCTAGTGCAAATTAACGGTCTTACTTATTAAAACCATCTCTAACGTTACCGCATCCCCTTACAATTGTCAAGGAAATTCTGCTGATTCGCACTAAAAAGAATGAACTAAATATATTGATTTCAGAGTAGTTGCAAAAATCGAAACTATATTTTCCTTATTCGCCCCAGGGAGTTGTTTCTTTGTTTCGTTCCGGAACGAAGGTTACGAGAACTTCATCCGGCCCCAGGTAATTCATTTTTTCACGTGCTACTTGTTCCCAAGCCGTCGGATCAGCCTTCAAACGTTCCAACCACTCCTTTTTTTGTTCAAGATCCTTTTCCAAAACCGCAATATCGTATTTAAGCATGTAAAGCCGCTCACGGTAACGATCTACCCATTCATTCCGGTTAAACAGTGAAGTGAAACCGCCAACCGTCACCAGTACCAAGCAAAGCAGCAAAAACCATGAAATTGTATCCCGCATTAAAGCTTTTATAGAAAGAATCATGATGATTTCTTTACAAAAGCATCTTTCCCAAGATAGAGAGCGTTATCCCTAAGTTCTTCTTCAATCCTTAACAATTGATTATATTTGACAATACGATCTGTCCGGCACAGTGAACCAGTTTTGATTTGGCCGGCATTGGTCGCCACGGCCAAATCGGCAATCGTTGAATCTTCCGTCTCTCCACTGCGGTGAGAAATCACATTGGTGTAACTGGCCCGTTTTGCGATTTCGATCACATCCATCGTTTCCGTTAAAGTACCGATTTGATTCAATTTAATCAGAATGGAATTGGCGATATTTTCTTCGATTCCCCGGCACAGGCGTTCTCGATTGGTCACAAACAGGTCATCACCCACCAATTGTATTTTCTCTCCCAGTTTTGCAGTCAGAAGTTTCCAACCGACCCAATCGTTCTCATCCATTCCGTCCTCAATGGAAATTATCGGATACTTTTGGCAAAGCATGACATAATAATCGGCCAGTTCTTCCGGTGTTTTTTCCGGCTGGGCTTCTGCCTCAAGCACATATTGTTTCTTGTCTTTATTGTAAAACTCTGAAGAGGCGACATCCAAAGCCAGCGCTACTTCCTCCCCAGGCTTATAACCTGTTTTTTCAATAGCTTGCAGGATAACAGACAACCCTTCTTCATTCGAGCCAACCGCCGGGGCAAAGCCGCCTTCGTCCCCAACTGTCGTCATTTTTCCCTGGCTGCTGAGTACTTTCTTCAAATTGTGAAATATTTCAGCACCCATACGCAGCGCTTCCTTGAAAGTCGGAGCACCAACCGGCACGATCATGCATTCTTGAATATCAAGATTATTATCGGCATGGGCACCGCCGTTCAATATATTCATAAGAGGAACGGGAATTATATGCCCATTAGTCCCCCCTAAATAGCGGTAAAATGGAAGCCTCCGCAAATTTGCAGCGGCTCGGGCCACGGCGAGGGAAACTCCCAAAATCGCGTTTGCGCCTAATTTGGATTTATTGGGGGTACCGTCCAGATCAATCATTAACTGATCGATACCACGCTGATCCAGCGCCTCACGGCCGATCAAAGCAGGAGCAATGACTTCATTAATATTGTTAACGGCTTTGGTTACCCCTTTTCCTAGATAACGATCCTTATCGCCGTCACGCAGTTCAATCGCTTCGTGCTCCCCGGTCGAAGCTCCGGAAGGCACCGCCGCTCGGCCAATTATACCCGCTTCTAGAATCACATCCACTTCTATCGTGGGATTGCCGCGAGAATCCAGAATTTCACGGGCATGTATGCTTTCAATACTATTAATACCAGCCATGAGGAAAAAACTCCTTATCTCAAAAAAAATCGAAAAAATAGATCATGTAAAAGCCGCTAATTGTAGGATTAAGGCTAGCGAATTTCTCTTATGATAAAAAAGTTTTACAAACTAAACTCTAACGGTATATATATTTATTGTCAATAACATTACCCCAAATAAAATAATATTTGCGTGATAAAAGTATAGAATAACGTAGTTTAAATATTTTTTATCATTTCGCAAGCGCTGCTTAACAAATAAACATAGGCATTATTCTGCATTTCTTTCTTTAATCCAAGGTGTTCAGACACCTCTTTCGAGATTTTCAAGAAAGATGAAGGTTTATTTTAACCGAAATCACGTTTTATATAACACTGATCCACAAAAGGAAGGGTAGATCATGATGAATCGATGCCCGGTTCGGATTGATTGAAGATCGACTCTGACTCCTTGGAGAAAAGCACCCAGAGGCTGTAAATACCAAGAATGGTGCCCAGCGGAAAATGAAACGGTATATACAATATGGATATAATGATAATTAAAATGCGTGCCCAATTTTCGTATTTCAACAATCCAAACCCGCCTATGATCCCCGGCAACGACGTTAAGAAAACAAATGACGAAAAGATAAGTCCAGCAAGCATCATAATCGGGCCGACATATTCAAATTCTTGTGTCTCCACTGACATCCCAACAACGAAGGTAAGTCCTCCCATTACAAAAAGAACTATAAAACCGACTAAAATTCCGAAGGCTCCGGCTATGATGTGCAATATTGCAACAATTTTTATATGATCTTCCACACTTGTTCTCCAAATCCTTCAACGCAAAAAAAAATGAACAGACTGGCTCCAAAAACGCAAAATTGCTACGAAGTACCAACCCTTAAGTTATAGACAACTTGTTTGTATTGCCTGAGTTTTCGTGAATTATCACCAAAAGGGAACAGAACCGGCATACATTAGGAGCCGGTCATCTAGAGTATATCATCATTTAGGGATTAAATGCAATAATAGATTTTCACCATTTCCACAATGCTATATCCGCAAGCCATCAAAGAAAATTGACTTGACCGCCAATCAATATGTTTTTACACTATTTATATAACAAAATTAGTTAATTTTAATCGGTTTCCCTTATTTGACCGTTTTCAAATAGAAGGTATAAAAAGGAATCCTTAAAAAATGAGTGATTTAGAAAAAAAATTCAGCCATCTCAAAACAATATTGCAAGATATGGAAAGTATCATCATCGGGTTTTCCGGCGGAGTTGACAGTACATTCCTGGCTAAAGTAGCCACTGACGTTCTGGGGGATAAAGCGTTATCCGTAGCGGCCATCAGTGACAGTTTTCCTCCACATGAAAGACAGGAAGCTGAAAATTTGGCAAACGAACTGGGTTTAAACTATAGATCAATCCAGACATCCGAATTGGATAACCCGGAATACAGAAAAAATGATCCCAACCGATGCTTCTTCTGCAAACAAGAATTGGTGAATCACCTTCGTAAAACCGCTAATAAATATGGGATTAAAAACATAGCCCTCGGCACCAACTATGACGATCTGAGAGACTACCGGCCCGGTCAACAAGCAGCTCAGGAAGGAGGATCACGATTTCCTTTGGTTGAAGCGGAACTGACAAAAGAGGATATTCGCCAATTATCCAACCAATTGAATATCCCAACTTGGAATAAACCTTCATTCGCTTGCCTTGCATCCAGATTTCCGTATGGAGAAGAAATTTCGAAAGAGAAATTGGAGCGCGTCGGCGAAGCCGAATCAGCATTGAGGGAACTCGGCTTCAATCAATTTCGCGTACGGTCTCATGATAACCTCGCCCGTATAGAAGTTATGCCAGAAGAAATGACTAAAGTTCTGATTTTGAAGGAAGAAATCACCCAAGCCGTCCGCCGGGCTGGTTTTGCCTATGTCGCCATGGATTTGTTAGGTTATCGCACCGGAAGTATGAATGAAATACTTCATCAAGTACATACAGAGAACCAGCAATCCTGTTCAACCTGCTCTACTTGCCAGCCATAAATCCTTTTTTTATCAATAAACCATTATTCCGATTATTTTTTTTAAAATTAACTTTCAAAGATTGAATATCCATTCTTTGGTGTACAGCGTTCGACGCGAACGGATATTTAGTGTATAGTGAAATAATCTATGTCCAGTTAATAAATCGAGCATTGATCTTAGCCTACAAAAAGCAGTATGAAATAACCAGAAAGTGGAACTATGCCAGAATACATCCCCTTAGCATTCGGTTTGGAAGCGTATTATCCTCCCATGACTTTTGCCGCCACTCAATTGAGAGATTTATATGGCCGGTTGGCGGATGACTGCCGCTTTACTGAATTCAAGCATCTTGGCGAAGGACAAGGAGCAAGAATGGCCGAAGGGAATAATCGGCACCTCACTATCGGGCCAGACCGGTTTGTTTACAAAGAAGATTATACACGGGGAACTTATCAAACATTTGAAGAGGACATCAACCAGATTCTGATTCATTTAAAGCAAGTATTTAACATTCCGGTGCTGCTCCATAATAAAGTATTGATTCGATTATTAATGCCTCATCAGAGTAATATCAATACGGTGGAATATTTTCAAAAAACCATTATTGCCTCTGCCTCAAAACATTTTGATATTTTTGATCGTTCACCATCCGGGATCGGTCTTCGAATGGTCTTTCCCGCCACCCAGGAAAAACATTCAACCTTCCACTTAAGAATTGAACCTTATTTTCGAGATCTGAAGATGTTTTATATAGAAAATAACGCCCAATTTTTTGATCCCCTAGTCAATTTCCCGGATACCAAAAAAAACCTGGCTGAGGCTTATGATTTTGTAAGAGACCAGGCGGGGCCGTTCATTCTTTCCCTGTCATCAACATAATATAATTTTCATAACCAAAGAACGATGAAACGACTTCTCCTATTCACGCTTGTATTACTATGCCGCACGGATATTTGTTTACTTTCGACCGCTCAAGAAACAAAAATAACTCAACCGGCACAACAAAATCCTCCAACTGATTTAAACAACATTTATTACGTCTCTCCTGATGGTGTTGATTCTCTTGATCGTGATGGACAAAAATTACCTTGGCGGAGTATCAATTTCGCTTTGTCCCATTTACCAGTAGAGGGCAATTCTATGGTGATTGCCGAGCCGGGAGACTACCCACGGTTCGGCACCACCCGGCAATTCGAAAACCTCGTGCACATCCAAGCCGCGACTCCCCATCAATCTGTGTTACTTTCTGAAAAAAAACGAGGGCCGGTACTGTTTAATCGTGCGAGAAATATTTCGCTGGAAGGATTTGTGATAGATAACCGCAGCAATGAAGATGTGTCCAATGCCCTGCAGCTTCTCGGGGGGTGTTCTCACCTTCAAATAAGGAATAATGTGATCACGCACGGAACTAAAGGCTATAAAAACGCGGATGCAGTCAAAATCCACAGTGGAGTCCATCATATTCTGATTGAAAAGAATTTAATTTATGACGGCCATGAAGAAGAAATCGATATAGAAGAAGACGTGCATGACATCGTCATCCGAAAAAATGTAATTCACCGGCTATCATCAAAAAGTCCTAAAGCGATGGTTTCAATTCAAATGCAATCCCGCCGCATTGTGTTGGAATCCAATATTTTGGCCAATCTCAACCAAGAATGCCAGTATGGAGTAGTGTGTTTAGGCGGAAAAATTGAAGCAGGGGATGAGGTGCTGGATTTAATCATTGATAAAAATATATTTCTCAATAACTTAGGTAATTACATGCTGGGATTGGCAGGTTGCAGAAAAGTGTTATTGACCAATAATCTGTTCTTGGGAAACCAGCCCAATCGTTTCTTCATGAAAAGTCATAGACTTTATCCTGATGCCGATAAGCCCACAAAAATTAAACAACTATTTGTTTTCAACAATTTTTTTGCATGTTCCAACAAGGTGGAATCTAAAAATTGGTTCGATTTACAATCACAAGATCAAAAATCAATCCACATGCACCACAATTATTTTAAGAGTCGATCAACAGCCCTGCCTGATTTAAGTGGTACTTCACCACAATTAATGACGAAACAACCGATTCAATTTGATTGTATCCCCAAAAATCCCCCTTCACTCAAGTGGCTTGAAATATTTGACAAACAATGCCTCCCAACAAAACTTTTTGCCGGCAATCCGGCAAAATCGATTGAATTACCTGATTCGCTTAAAAGTCTTCTTAATCTTTATTATAAAAAATCAGGTGAAGATGCCTGGTATCACCATCTATGATTTTCACAGGGTATTTACATCCCCCGCAGCCTGTTGCCATTCTCCTATTGGATTTGCGTAACCTATGAAAAATGAACCGGATTTGTTCAAGAATAAGGCTTCTAAATCGCAAGTAGTTCGACGTGGATTTAATTCCATTGCTCATCGATATGATCTATTGAATGATATCATGACCTTCGGCCTGCATCGCCTCTGGAAACGGGAAGTTATCCACCGTCTTTCTCTTGATAAAAGCATGAATGTGTTGGATTTATGCGCAGGAACAGGAGATTTAGGGCTTTTAGCGGCCAAAGAAGTGAGCCAAACAGGACTCGTTGCCGCATTGGATTTCGCTCCAAGAATGATTAAAATGGGAAAAAAGAGGTCGATTGGTTCAAAAGAACTTAGATGGATAAGGGGTGACGCCACCCGCCTTCCTTTTCAATCAAATACCTTTGATGCGGCCATGGTTGGATTTGGATTAAGAAATGTCGAATCCATTGAATCGGCTTTAATTGAAGTCAGGCGTGTACTAAAACCAGGCGGGGTTTTTATCAATCTGGATACAGCCAAACCTGAATGGAAAATCCTCCTCCCCTTTTACCGAGCTTATATGTCGATTTTAATTCCTTTGCTTGGAAAAATACTGGCCGGTTCAGAAAAAATGTACACCTATTTGTCCGATTCAGCGGCGGCATTCCATTCTCCTGATAAATTGTGTCACCTATTTGAACAAAATGGTTTTGTCGAAACTGGTTACGCCTATCGGCCAAGAATCCTCGGTGGAGCAGCGTTGGTATGGGGAAAGAAAGGTGTAAACACAAATGGGTAAAACAAGCGCCCCCGCCTGTGTTATGCTTTGAGTAGATCAGGCGTCCCCGCCTGTACTTTTCTATGGGTAAGTCAGGCGTCCCCGCCTGTGCTTTTCTTGGAAAATTTATTCCAACCCACGATTACTGGCAATAATATCACCTATTGAAGTCAATCCGTTACTTGGATCGTAGGTATATTGGCCGGTTTTTCTGCCCACAGCATCATAATCACCAAACCAGGTTTCTTCCTTGTCAGGGCCAACAGAACGCATGACATATCCGATACTATGCCGGATCATAACCGGATTAGTAGTCAGTCCCAAACCGGCTCCCCAATATTCGAAATAACGTTCATTTTTGCCGCGAAGAATTTGCTGGGCTTCTTCCCGCCGGGGAATCCAAACATCTAAGGGGATCGAAGTCATATAGCAAATAGGGGTGGTCAATTGCTTATATGTATCGATTTCAGAACCTGATTGGCTTTGGCCAATTCCATCGAAATCGGGCATATAGGAATTACAATCAAGCCGGTACTGCTCGGTTGCATTGACTAAGGCGCGTAGATCGGCCCACGTACGAGTAACTTTGGCTCTGGTTTGGGCATTGAGAAAATTCGGTACGGCAATAGCTGCAAGAATGCCGATAATGGCAACAACGATAAGGAGTTCAATCAGAGTAAATCCCTTATGGTTAAACATGATATATCACGTATCTTCAATAGTTGTATTGTTCACAACAATTATAATAAAAAGTAGCGGAATTCGGGTTTATGCTCGTAAAAAAATGTAAAAACAAAATTCTAGATTATTTTAAAACAATACATAACCAACATAATCCGTTTTTATAAAGCCAAAAAGATCGCTAACAGGTTAAACAAAGAAGACAACAAAAGCAAGATATCAATCGCTTTATTATAAAAAAAAGGGGCAAAATGCAATGCCCCTTTTTTGTCTTCTTTGTTGCAACAATCATTCGATACTTACTTCTGGACCGACAAACATGGGATGCATACGGCTCCCTGCACGATGGACATATAACAATAAGGATCGGCGTTTTTTGCCTTTTTCTTCCATCGATTCAACAATATCGGTCAGAATGTTGTTGAAATCCTCTAGATTTTTTACCGGCCGTTCGTTGATCTTAGAGATGACATCGCCGGCTTTGATTTCCCTTTCAGCCGCAGGAGAATTGGGCACAACACGAGAGACAATAACGCCTTTCAAGTCTTCTTCATATCCTTTTTCCTTCGCGATTTCCGGAGTAAGTGTTTGGACTTGAACTCCCAAAATTTGCGCTGAGGGATCGGCTTCAACCAATTCATCATCCGAAGGCCGTTCAGCCAAAACCAAATTTTTTGTGATCTTCTTC
>CAZXSQ010000270.1:0-1122 GCA_964643335.1 uncultured bacterium | reverse complement strand
CTTCCCGCAAAATGGTCAACTCAATTTCCGAATTCACCGGCATAGACGCAACTTTATTGATCAGACCATAGAAATCCTTAACTTTTTCGCCGTTCAATTGAAGGATTAAATCACCGGGTTTCAAGTCAGCTTTTTCAGCGGGGGTATCCGGACGAACCTCTTCCACCAACGCGCCATGATTGATGCCATATTCTTCACTGTAGTACTTTAGCGCACTGGGAGAGCTTTCCAGATCAATCCCAATGAAGCCGCGTTTCACTTTTCCATAGGACTTCAAATTCTCGATGACCCATTTCGCCAAATTGGAAGGGATGGCGAAACCAATGCCTAAATTCGCCGGGATTCTACCCGCTGTTTGGATAGCATTGTTCACTCCGATGACTTCGCCGTCGAGGTTGATTAAAGGCCCACCGCTGTTGCCAAGATTAATCGCGGCAGTCGTTTGAATAAAATCTTTGTAATAAAAACCTTCACCGCTTCCAATCGGAACATCCATGTTTGTCCGTCCCTTGGCGCTGACGATTCCCTGGCTGACGGATTGGCTAAGCCCG
Organism: uncultured bacterium; assembly: GCA_964643335.1. Lineage (GTDB taxonomy): Bacteria > Hinthialibacterota > Hinthialibacteria > Hinthialibacterales > Hinthialibacteraceae > CAZXSQ01. The sequence continues at coordinate 571 of CAZXSQ010000270.1, read as the reverse complement.
AATGGATTGCCAATGGCTAAAACCCAATCCCCGACCCGCAAGCCATCGGAATCACCGAGAGAGGCAAATGGGAAAGGCCCTTCGCCCTTTAATTTGATCAAAGCGATATCGGTTCCCTGATCATGGGCGGCTTCTTCAGCATCCACTTCGGTGCCGTCATCCAGGATTACGCTTAATTCATCCGCGTCTTTCACCACGTGATAATTCGTCAAAACTTCACCATCTTTGGAGATGAGAACACCCGATCCCTGCCATCCGCGCTTTGGAATAACCGGATCCTTATAAAAATCTTCGGGTAAAAAAGGTTTGAAAATTTCGGGAATTTCCTCAACATCCATTTTTTCGGCTTCTTTTTCGGCGGAGATGCTGACCACTGCCGGTTTCACTTTATCAATAGCCTTATGAAAAGCATCAGAAAGTGAGCGGGGATAATCCAGGCTATCTTGCGCGTAAACAAAATTGGTCACACACAATAAAAAAAATGCTGACAGCACCATAATATTTTGGCGCTTTAGTACTTTAGACATGTTTTATATACCTCCAGGGTTTGGCATTCATATCAAGATAATCC
>CAZXSQ010000269.1:0-9442 GCA_964643335.1 uncultured bacterium | reverse complement strand
AAAGAAACTTGCCCAATTAAAATTTATTAAATTAAATGTGTCGCTGTAGTATTAGAAATATATGATGTGGCCAAAGATGTAGCGTTCACCTCCGATGAGCGTTTTTTGGTTACCGAGCGTAATGATGTACCAACTTTGGTGGAAACGGATGTAAACCGGGAAATTCAAACGTATGATATCAACGAAGAGACCATGACCGCCGCGACGTTTTCACCGGATGAAGAGAAACTCTACATCGCCACCCGGCAGCGGAATATATACGTTTTCAACAGCAACCTGCCACAGGCGGAAGCGGCAAACTGGGAGGTGTATCCGTGAAGTTTTGTATGGAGGGTACACCGGTCAAGGGCTGCTTCGCTTGCCCTTGGCACCCGGCGAATGGGCCGGAAGGAGACCACACCTACCAGTTTCGAGTAGCACTGGTACCCTTCGAAGACCGGGCGCAATTCTTGGAAAGTGGCGTTGTACGGTATGAAGTGTTTGAATGAAGCAAAAACTCAAGGTATGGTAACATTCATGCAATAACCATTGAACCGAGTATGGCGTGCAACTCAATTTTCTTACCCCACTGTCCGCATGATCGAAACCGGTACATTCCAATACCGGAAAGTGGGGAGAGATGTGGCGTTCACATCCGATGGACGTTTCTTCGTGACAGAGCGCGATGGCATGCCATCATTGGTGGAAACGAGACTGGATTATGTATGGAATCGGTATGATTTGGAAGGGGGTCAGATGACGGCGGCAACGTTTTCGCCGGATGATGAGAAATTGTATATTGCAACTTCTGATTACCGAATTTTCGAGTTTAACAGTGAATTACCTGAGTCTGGAACGGAGGTGTGGGAGGTGTATCCGTGAGATGATATTGAACCACGAAAACTCGACGCAACACGAAACCCACGAAATTTTCGTAAACTTTACCCCTTTCGTGTTTCAAATTGATGGGTCAAAAGAGAATCGACCTACTTTACTAAGAATGGAAAAAAATCTCGAACAGAGCAGGCTGATGACCGGGGTTATTGGGTGCATTCCCAAAAGTTAGTTACAATGAATATTTGTATAATAATTTATCATACAAAAACTGGGTCAAAAGACGTACTCCCGAACCGGTTGCGCCATTATCAAAATAGGCTAAATTTTTACTTGGCTTTGAGGTTCCGGCAATATCGAGATGTGCCCATTTTTGTTGTTCAGACTCTATGACCGCAAACTGGCGTAGAAATTCACCCGCTGAAATAGTCCCTGCACATTTTGATTCACCCACATTCTTGATATCGGCTATCTGGCTTTTAACGTGTTCCTGCAACTCAGGGTATATCGGCAGTTCCCATGCACGATCATCTGTAACTTCGGCAGCGGAAAGCAAGGCTTGAGTCAATTCTCGGTCATTAGACATCAGTCCTGTGTATTCATAACCTAAAGCCATGACAACTGCACCGGTCAAGGTAGCAATATTGATAATTATTTCAGGCTGGTAATTTTTTACCAAATAGCTGTTGGCATCGGCTAAAACAAGTCTGCCTTCCGCATCGGTATTGCTTATTTCGACTGTTTTACCGCAATAACTGATCAGGCTGTCCCCCGGTTTATAGGATTTGGGACCGATGGCATTTTCAGCCAATCCACACACAAAATAGACGTTGCATGGAAGATTTAATTGAATAGTGTTGTACAAAGTGCCGATCACAGTTGCGGCACCGCACATATCCATGCGCATAGTTTCCATCGAGCCACCCGTCTTCACATTCAACCCACCGGAATCGAAAGTCAGCCCTTTGCCAACCAGTGCGATATAAGGCTCGTTTTCTTTCCCGCCACGATAAGTAACAATGATCAGTTTAGGTTCTTTCAGGCTGCCTTGATTTACGGCTAAATGGAGGCGAAGTCCTTTTTCTTCGAGTTCTTTTCGATTAAGCACTTCTATTTGACATCGATGATCCTCTCCGGCAACATCTTTTATGGTTTTCTCCAAAAATTCAGAATCGGCTACATCAGCATTCTCATTCGATAAATCTCTTGCCAGATTTACCCCATCAGCAATGGTGATCAATGTGTTTAACCAGTTAATATATTGAGTCTGAATAACAATATCAAAGTCGGCAGGTTCAGAATCATCCTGTTTTTTACTGATATACTTATTCCATTTATACAAACCGAGTTTGATTCCATCCACCATCGCACGAAGGGAGACTTCCGTATCGAGAAACGGAATAACAGCGACAGGTTTTTGCGGAGTAATGGGTTTGGCCGATAATGCTTTTTTAATCAGGCTTGCAAGCTTACGGCCTAAGAGTACATGGGATTGTTCTCCTATTCCCACTAAAATACAGACTTTTTCCCCTTTGATAATGGGAAGGATTTCTTCAGCCTCGCCTTTAAAGACATTCGATGAGAGTGCTTCATTTACCAGCGAATTGAGCTCGGCATCAGGAATTTCCAAGGTTTCACATTTTGGCGTCAAGATAATGTATTGTAAAAAACCGGACAGTGGAGCTGATTGTGCACGTATTTTCATATAATTCACTTTCCATAAAAGGGGATTATATCAAAATACATATTTTGCAATGATGAACAAAAAGTGGAAGGGACGGTTTTCATGGCCCGTCCCCTAGCGCAAATTGTATGAAAATTTAAGAGTTATATACCGTGAAGTGGTTTTTTATAGGGATGTTCCCATTCTCCACGATAAAACCGTTTGAGGTGCCATTGAGCTTTGGGATTATCGACTATCCATTCATTCTTCTGATCCCAAATTACTTGGGTGCCGGTTGTGTAGGAAATCATGCCTAATTGAACAGTAGCGGATGAATAAAATCCATCCAATGGTGAACAGGAGGGTTGCTTTCGTGTACGAACGGATTCAAGAAAATCAGCCATATGCAGTTGTGCGGCATTGGTTTGGACTTCCTTTTCTTCCCGTTCACTTTCTTTATTATCCGGAACTATAATCCATCGTTTATCCTCAACAAAAACGGTTCCTTTGTCCCCGTAAAACAGGATTCCATTCTTAATTTCGGGATTATATTCTGTGGCTCCAAACATTTTGTGCCGCCACACAACAGGACATTCACTGAAATCAAAATAAGCCGTCATAATATCCGGAGTCGTAATTTTGTCCTTGAAACGATAAATACCACCCGATGCTGTAATTGAAGAAGGTGTGGTTTCTCCCAAAATATAACGGATTGCGTCAATCCAATGTATTCCCCAATCAACCAGGTGGCCATTCCCATAGGCTTTTTCCAATCTCCAGGCAAAATGACCAATTGAGGGACGATATGGTAGTTTCGGCGCAGGCCCGCACCAAAATTCCCAATCCAACGAATCAGGTGGAGACTGGATAGTCGTATCTTTTATGTTGGGCTTATAATTGATCTGAGCTTCAACTTGCCAAATTTTTCCTACATTTCCTTCCTGGATATATTGTTTAGCCGCCTGAATGGCACCGCTTTGCCTGCGTTGAAAACCAATTTGAATAATGATGTCTTTGTTTTCGGCCGCATCGACCATCGCGCGGCCCTCGCGTATGTCATAGGATAGTGGTTTTTCACAATAAATATCGAGTCCTGTTTTACACGCGGCAATAAAAGGTAAAGCATGCCAATGAGGTGGAGTAGCAATAATCACGAAATCCATCTCAACCTTTTCAAGCATGTCCCGGTAATCCTTAAAGGTTTTAGGCCGAGAGCCTTGTAGTTTCTCTGTTTCGTCAGCACTTTTCTGGAGATGTTCACTATCAACATCGCAAAGCGCCACCGCTTCGACTCCGCCGATCTGGAAGGCATTTTTTAAATCCACCATGCCGTACCAACCGCATCCAATTAATCCAAATCGAAGTTTCTTGTCATTCTCAGCGCTGAAAGCCACCTTGTTTATCGCCATCGTTCCAGCGGCTGCAGCACCAAGAAATGTCCGTCGCTTGATTGTAGACATAGGATAATCCTTTCTTTTTGTTTAATTATCATACTTGTCTTACTTCCAATTATAAAAACAAATAAAAAATACCACAGTTATCTTCTGGTTACTTCTACCATTTTTTGAACTTATGACTACCCATCAAGTTCTATTGTCGATTAAATAGAAGATTCGCTCAACCTGTTGAAATATTCCATTGCTCATTCCCATCAGCGTTTTTCTTTTGAAATGATCAAGTAAAATACTAAGATGTATTTTGTGGATATTTCTAATTTCTTCTAGTTTGGAGAGTAATGAATGGATGAACTGCAATCTCGAGAGCTGGAAAGCAAACAGCTGGCAGACTTGATAACGGATATCTATGTTGAATTGCGTGATCGATATGAGGTATTGTCATCTCCGGACAGTGACCGGGGTATTTTCAAATATGTCGGCAGCAGTCCACAAGCTCAGTATTACCTGAACAAAATGAGTAAAAAAAGAGATGTACAGCGAACTGGCCTGGGATTTGTCATCCAGCGGGCGGAATTCCCTGATCATTTTAGAATTCTTTTCGACATTGAGATCGGGAGTGATGTGACTGGCAAAGATCCGAAAAGCGTCGTCGAAATGATGAATGTTTATGCACAGAATGAATATGGAACTCAAGCACCGGTTTTTATTATTTATCTGCAACCGGCGCACAGTGGCAAACGAGGCTGGGATAATAAAACGTTTGTCGGTGTGGAATATGAAGTAACAGACCACGATTTCAACGCTCTCCCAAAAATGAAAAAGAAAATGTTGAACGAAATCTGGAAATTATTCCGCTCTGTGGATTATGCACTCACTGAAACGTAACCTGCCAGCGGGGTGGGATTGTCTCCAAACTATGTTAGATGAGGAGGATGCCACAACATTGGGCAAACACATAGGTTTGCCCCTACAATGTAGGGTTAGACCTTAGTTCAACCTGTTATGAGATATCCCCATGAACCTAACGGTTATCCTGAACCTCCCTTAATAAAGTATTCACCATCCCCATCGCAAATTCATATTCATTCTCGGAAAGACGAAAACGCTGTACCAAGCAGCGAATAATTTCAATTTGCCTTCTTTCCCTTCCGGATTTAAAAAAGTACGTGTTTTCCATCAATGCAGCAACACGATCAACCAAACGTTGAATATCGGCGTGAGTAGCAAAAGATTTGTGTGTATCAATCTTATTTGAAGAACTCATCCATGTTTGGAAAGTATCACCATCGCGAGAAAGTTCATAAAGAACTACAGTTACTGCGTGGGCAAGATTAAGACTCAAGGTGGAAGAATATAATGGAATGTTAACCAGCACATCACAGCGTTGTTTATCGTTATTCGATAATCCGAAATCTTCGGGACCGAAAACCAAAGCGGTTTCCATGTCATCTTGTTCGCTTCGCCATTCACTAGCCCAATTGACCAAGTCCAATTGTGGCCTTTTAAAATCATGCAGCCGTCTCGAGAATCCAATCACTTTATGTTGTTCTTGGATAGCGAATTCGAAAGAAGAGACGATTTTGATTGTATCAAGAATCTCCGCTGCACCACGAGCCGTTTTATAAGCAGGAGAGTCCTTTGTCAATTCGAATTCAGGAGAAACCAGCGTGAGATTATCATACCCGAATGCCTTCATAGAACGTGCAATAAATCCAATATTCTCGGGGATTTTAGGCTGAACAAGTATTATTGAAATATCTCTTTGATTCATTTTTAGATGCCATTAAGGAGGACTAATTCAGAAAACCCATCTTTCACCCTTCTCCTTATTAACAACCTTAAGTTCATGTTTACAAGGGTTGAAGAAAAAAGTCGAGTTCCATATTATCTCTTTATCTATACATAGCAAAAATTCAGCAGCAGCGTAAAGGAGACACACATGGGAGACGAAAGGATAGATAATACGAAAGAAGCTTCTGAGGTGGTCGCTGAGGAAGTTAAATCCCGTTGGGATGAATTATACAAACATGAAGACTATTGGGCGATATGGTTAGGATTTGTATTAATTCTGGTTGGTCTTTTGATTTTTCTCTCAAATCCGCCTGAAGGTATGAGAGAACGGATAGAGGAAGCTAACTCAACGATGAAAGCCGAAGCAGAAGCGGCTCCTTTCAAAACCATCGAGTGGTATCGGGCAAATGACAAAAAAACCAGTTTAAAAGCCACGAATGAAAGTTACGCAAAAACCATATCAACATGGCTTGGCAAACCCCATGGCTGGACAAGTAATCCCATTAATGCCTTGGTCATGAGTGAAGAACAAGCTCAAGCCAAAGCCGAAAAAGCACAAGATAAATACCAAACCGCCCAAGAAAAAACCGACACCCTATTGGCAGAAGCCAAAGCAGCCCAAGCCGCAGCTAAAGAGGCAGGTTTCAACAATGCAGAATTAAACCGTAAAGCCAAAGAAGCGATATCACAGTGGCGGAATGCCAAAAGTGCCGAATCTTCCGCCAAAAAGAACGCAACAGCCAAACCTTATAATCAGGTTGGCTACTTAATCGCGCTTTGTATTTTCTTTGGGCTGTTTTTCGCGATTGGAATGCATTTCATGAGTGGTTCGGCCAAGGATTTCCTCAAAGGTTTTCCATTTGTTTTTTTAATTGCTATTCTGGCTTATCTGTTTGCCGAACAATCCACCATGGAGGAATATGGCATCGGTTATGCAGCGTGGGCCATTATTTTCGGTCTTCTGATCAGCAACACGATTGGAACGCCAAAATGGTCGATGCAGGCTGTTCAGGTTGAATATTACATCAAAACCGGGCTTGTGCTTTTAGGTGCTGAAATACTGTTTGGTAAAATTCTGGCAATCGGCATTCCGGGAATATTTGTGGCCTGGGCGGTTACTCCTTTAGTTCTAATTTCTGCCTATATATTCGGTGAAAAAGTCCTAAAAATCTCTTCTAAAACACTTAATGTTACTATTTCTGCGGCGCTGTCTGTATGCGGGGTTTCTGCCGCCATTGCCACTGCCGCCGCATGTAAAGCTAAAAAAGAGGAATTAACACTTGCGGTAGGCATGTCACTTATATTTACTTCGTTAATGATGATCTTTATGCCTCAAATCATTAAGTTTTTCGGCATGAGTCACATTTGGGGCGGTGCATGGATGGGTGGAACCATTGACGCCACCGGAGCCGTAGCAGCAGCAGGGGCTTTCTTGAGCGATCAGGCTTTGTATGTCGCGGCAACCATCAAGATGATCCAAAACATTTTGATAGGGGTTATCGCATTTTGTGTCGCTGTTTATTGGTGCGCCAAAGTCGAAGTCTCTGCCTCAGGAACTGTCAGCGCCATGGAAATCTGGTATCGATTCCCTAAATTCGTCCTTGGATTTATCGCTGCTTCTGTTTTGTTTTCAATCATCTATCAGATTCTGGGAGACAGTGTCAGCCATGTCGTTATTGATAACGGTGTTTTGCGGGGATTTACAAAAATTTTCCGTGGTTGGTTCTTCTGCCTGGCGTTTGTCAGTATTGGACTGGCCACCAATTTCCGTGAATTGAAACAACATTTTGTGGGTGGCAAAATATTCATACTGTATGTATTCGGTCAAACTTTCAACGTTGTTTTAACCCTCTTGATCGCTTATATCATGTTTGAACTGATTTTCACAAATGTCGCCGAAATGATCTGATATTAGCATAAAAGGAATCTGAAATGAAATTAGTCAATTTAAATAAATTTCCATTAAAATACTCACCACAAATAAAAGGGTGGTTAAAATTTGGAATCGGTGTGTTTTTGATATGGTTTTCTGTTTTTGTTCTTGCCCCTTGGATGCAACAAATTAATACTATTCAAGTACTTCATGAACATATTCGTGAAAATAATATCAAGGCCACCGCTTTGTATTATACGGAAATTGAGGAATTTGACGACGCAGATTCCTATATGCGCGATGCGCTAAAATATTGAATTTACTTCCAATTAGAAACAGGGGCACTTAATCACTTAATCTTGCCCCTGTTTTTATTTACCTACGAATCAGCAAAACTACTTACCAATCCACCACAGACTTATCTTCCGGATTATAAGTTTCCGGATTTTGCCAATCATGGCCAATTTTATCCGCCATGGCGTCCTCATCCAATTCAATTCCTAATCCAGACCCGGTTGGTAAAGGGATGTATCCGTCGATCAATTCAAAAGGCTTTTTCAGATAGCCGTGCCCCAAAGAAACCTGCTCCTGGCAGAGAAAATTGGGGATGGAAGCGGCTATCTGCAAACCGGCTGCGAGAGAAATCGGCCCAAGGGGATTGTGAGGAGCAATGGCAGCATAATAGGCTTCCGCCATACCGGCAATTAGCCGAACCTCCGTTATGCCACCGGCATGACATAAATCCGGTTGAAGAATGCTGGCCGCTTGTTTTTCCAGAATTTCACGGAATCCCCATTTGGTAAATATTCTTTCCCCTGTTGCAATAGGAAGATAGGTTCCACGGGCCACTTCTGCCATCACGTCCACATTTTGGCATTGCACAGGCTCTTCGATGAAAAAAGGCTGGTAAGGTTCAAGCGCTTTAATAAGAAGTTTTGCGGTTTGTGGACTGATAGCTCCATGAAAATCGATGGCAATATCGATTTCATCACCGGCCGCTTCCCGAAGTGCGGCAAAACGCTGGGCGGCATAGTCAATAAATCCTTTAGTTTCAACGATTCGGGCCGGTCTCTTTTTGGCAACACCGGTTTTGAATACCCTGAATCCTTCTTTTACTCCCTTTTGTATGTCTTCCGGTTTGCTTGCTCTTCCATAGACTTTGATTTTATTTCGTGTCGGGCCGCCCAGTAATTCATAAACCGGCACTCCCAACGCTTTTCCTTTAATGTCCCACAAAGCCTGATCGATCCCGCTGAGTGCACTGGTCAATATGGGACCACCCCGATAAAAAGCATGACGGTAAATCGCCTGCCAATGATGAACAACTCGGCGTGGATCTTTGCCAATCAGGTAAGGTTCAATTTCCTTGACTGCAGTCGCGCAAGTTTTGGCCCGGCCTTCAAGAATTGGTTCGCCTAGACCGATGATTCCTGCATCCGTGTGGACTTTCAAAAACAGCCATCTGGGTTTTACCAAAAAAGGTTCTAATTTCGTTATTTTTAAGTTTTCTCTGGATGGAATGGGGGCATTTTTTTCTGCCTCAGCCAGGACTGCGCGAAAAGGACTCATCATCAATCCCAAGCCGATAGTTCCTGTCATCCCACAAAAAAATGTGCGCCGTGAAATTGAATTGCGAATATTATTATTTTTTTTCATTGAGAAAAACTCCATTCTATGTTTATTCAATCAAAAATTAATCGATTCAAACCTTTATCCACGAAGATATAAATTACCATATTTCACAGCGGGAAGATAAGGGGAGGGTATACAAAAATAAACGTGTAACAAATATCCAAAAATGTATAGATAAATCACGTATAGATGCCAAAAAATGTTTAATAAAAGGTAGAATAAAAACTCATATCAGAAGATACAAGACAGAAAACAAACATTCATTTAATATCT
>CAZXSQ010000268.1:1691-9504 GCA_964643335.1 uncultured bacterium | reverse complement strand
TTATAACTTCCAGTCACCCCATAAACTTTAAATTGGTAACTATGGCCGAATTCCGGCCCATTTTGAAACGGCGAAGCAATAATGCTGCCTCCTGATCTCCAATCAAAACAGCGGCTTTGGCCATTGCCTGTCCGTCCAAGAAAGTTATAGGACCCATGATCTTGACTAACGTAGACATGATAATCGAGGATATCCTGCATAACAGCGTCTTCCGGATCCAAATTCCAACGAATTGCCAGGTTTTTATCTTCTGAGGAATCACAATCACGATTCTTATACAATTCATGATGTGAAGCAATATCGTCACTCACAGTAATAACAGATTGAAATTTGACAGCCCCAGCATTCTTAAATGGTCCATAATAAGTTGGAGAATCGGTGTTGGTAATTGCATACACTTGAAATTGATACGAAAAGCCGTATTCAGGACCGGTTTCGAATTCACCGGCTAACAATGGATTCCCGACTTTCCATTCGAAGCATGAGGCTGTCCCAATCCCTGTTCTCCCCAAATATACATAATTTTCACTTCGATTCACCGAGACATAAAGATGAAAATCGGTAATATCGCTCTTATCTATATTCATATCCGAGTAATCCCATCGGATAACCAGACACCGATTATTCCATGAATCGTAATCGGTTTGACAACTCAAATCCAATATGGATTGAAGATTATCCATTACCCTGATTGATGTACTCGCAATGGGTGTCGAGGTCGGCGTAAACGTGGGGGCAAACGTCGGCGTTGTCAATGAAAAGTCGCCAATGACTTCTGTTGGAATAGGCGTTTCGGTATAAAAAACTTGTGTTTCTGATCCAGAGTGTGCTTTTGTCTGAATAGGAAGCGGTGAAGATGTATCCGTATAGTCCGGCATAGGAGTAAAGGTGAAAGTAGGAACAGGTGAAGGAGTTATTATCGGTACATCAGAGTATACACTCCACCTTATTTCTGTTTGGGTTAAATCACTTCCATCATAGGCATAAAAAATATAGGAATAATCTCCCAGCTGATCCGAATGGAGTTTGTAATCAATATATAAAGCCGATGAAAACGAGGCCTGCGATTTCAATGTAACCGGAGCTTCGGGAGAAAGGCGAATATCGATAGGATCATGATCATCATCATGGACAATTACAGATATTAAAAAATATTCATGCTGTAAGAGCGACAAATCCTGGCTTGGATTTACCGAAATTACCGGCGGGTGGTTTCCCGCCCTGGGCGTGTTGGTCATAGTGGGAGTAAATGTCGGTGAAGGTGTATGTGTTGGTGTATCTGTCGGGATTTTTGTGTTCGTAGGACTGGCAGTAAAAGTAAACGTGACTGTCGGTGAAGGAAGCTTTGTCGGCGTTGGAATAATTGGAGTCGCTGTAAAAACCGGTGAATGATGGGAAGTCAAACTTGGAGCCCCCGCCGGAGAGGGTGTGGCGGTAGGGGTGCTGTTCAACAACGCAGTACTGGTCATAGTTGGTCTGTCTGTATTTTGGGGAGTTTCGGTTGGTTTAGGGATGACGGTGATTAACACCGAGCCTCCTCGATTAGAAATCCGGGCACCATCGCAGGTTATAAACGTAAATGAATCCGAACCGCTGAATCCTGAATTGGGAGAATAAGTCACGATCCCAAGGTTCCTGTCCAAATTGGTTAGCGATCCATAAAGAGGAGGACTCACAATAGTATAGGTCAACGAATCACCGTCCACATCGCTGCCGGTCAAAAGAATCTCCAGCGGTTGGTCTTCAATGGTGCTCACCGATTGTGAATCCGCTGAAGGCGGATCGTTGACTGAACAAACTTGAATATGAACCGACTCCTCCGAGGAAGATAAAGAACCGTCCTCTACCCGATAAGTAAAATGATCGGAACCATAAAAATTACTGTCAGGCGTGTAAAAAATCATTCCATCTCCTGAATTTCTGGCGGTTCCATGAGCCGGAGGCTGGACAATCGAATAAACGAGGTTGTCATGATCCGGATCACTGCCGGCTAGCTGGATAGTGGCGCTGTAATCTTCGTGAATTGAAACCATTTGCCCAGCAGCCGTGGGGCGATCGTTGACAGGATTGATTTTTACGGCCACCTCTGCCGAGGATGTGGCCCCGCGTATGTCTTCGATGGTATAAATAAGGCGGTCTTCCCCAAAAAAATCCGGATTCGGTAGATAAAGGATTGCCTGCCCCTGGTTTTGGATGGAGGCGGTGCCATATTCCCCTTGCTCAACCTCTGTGATCAGCAAACTGTCTCCATCCGGATCGGAATCATTTTCCAATACCTGAATCACAGCCTGATTATCTTCCAGCATAACCCAGGAATCATCGGCAGCGGTGGGCGGATGATTGATCGGCGTAGGAGTGCGGGTGGGGGTCATGGTGTGTGTAGGTGTCAGGGTATAGGTCGCCGTAGGTGTATCCGTCGGCGTGGGCGTGGAAGTCGGCAATACACGCAAAACTGTAATCGATATTTCAGCAACGATGGAAGAAATCAGGCTTTCATCCTGAGTGTAAAAAGTAAACGAATCTTCTCCATAAAAATCCAGTCTGGGTGTATATTTAACCATTCCATTATTAGAATCAAACTCCGTTAATTCCCCGTTTTGTGGATCAGAGGATAAGTGAAATACAATATCATCCCCATCGATGTCAGAACCCGCTAGCGTGATAACGATCGATGTATTTTCATCGGTGGTAACTGTTTGTTCAGCTGCGGAAGGCGGGTCGTTGACTGACGATAAAGCTATACTCACCGTTGCAATATCAGAATCTAATTCTCCGTCATTTGTTTTAAATTCGAAATTATCCTCTCCATAATAGTTTTCATGTGGTGTGTATTTCACATTACCGTTTGATGAATTAAAATTGGATAACGTTCCATTAGAAGGATCTGAAACCAGCAAGAAAGTTATCGTATCACTGTCAATATCGCTTCCTGTCAACACAACTTGCTCTGATGTGTCTTCATCCATATTGATAGACTGATTATTAGCCACCGGCGGATCATTCTCAGGGAATACAGTCATAGATACATTGGCAATATCTTCCCCGCCAAGATTATCTGAAACTGTGTACGAAAAAGAATCATCACCAAAAAAGTTAGAATTGGGGACGTAATTCAATTGCGTATTCTCATTGATAATTTGAACTTGACCGCTTTGGCCTTGAGTAACATCCGCTATCGTCAGATCATTATTATCGGGATCAGTATCATTCCCCAAAACATAAATAATATTTTCAGGGCTGTCCTCCTCGGTTGCGAAATTATCATCTATCGCCATAGGAGGGTTATTTCCGGGGGTATTATTTATCCATTGGGAAAAATCAACATTGTTAGATACTGAATCGCCAAGCCCTTCGGAATTTGTTTCATGATACGGCCCTGTGTAATGTCCCCACCAATTATTCGTTGCATTGAGTATACCACTCCCATAATTCAAAACACCAAAATTGGAATGATTGAATATATGATTTTCAGTAATGCCAATACTGCGGGTTGTTATATCTTCGCCACTTTGAACACAAATTCCGTTTGTCCCATTGCAAAATACCTCATTTTCAAGAATATCAATAGAGCCAGTGCTTAAAGAATCAATCGTGATTCCTGAATGTACCGTATCGTGTATGGAACACTCTTGAATCTCCAAATTATTGACATTGATTAACTGGATGCCTTCATCCTGAGTGGGGCCAATTTCACAATCTCTAATAATAAGGTCATTCATATTTTGTGGGATCAAACCTGATGAGCCGGCACCAGTTGTCGTAAAACTGCAATTTTGAATAATCCATCCCGAGAGAGGGGGCCAGGTATGAGTTTCATCATAAGAACCAAATCCATGGCCAGCAGTTTCATTCACCCTTACATGCGAAATCGAGATGTTTGCAATATCGCCATCGATCACTTCAATCCCACTAATTCCGCTCAATTCGCTGGCGTGGCTGTTCTCAATAACTATACCTTTTACAACCGCTCCACCGCAGCCGGATTCAAGAACAAGCGCTGATCGAACCGAATCCTCACCCGCATTGGGGCCGTCAAATTCAGCTCCATTCGGATCAATCATGACACCGCTGGTCGCAAAATCTCCCGTAAGTGAAGTCAGCACAACAGGCTTTGACAAACGGATTTGCTCCTGATAAGTCCCTCCTGCCACATAAACAGTTCCATTGTCAGAGACCTTTTCAATTCCCTCCTGAATGGTTGAAAATGCATCTGTCCCATATGAACTAGCAGGGCCATCCCCATCGGGATCCTCACCATTATCAATTCCCAAGCCCCAATCATCATCCACCCACACTTCAGAAGGAGGAAAACTAAATTCCCACGTATCATCTAAATAAGTAGGGCCTGCACAATAACCGCCAAAAAGAACCAGTTTTTTGCGGGTTGAGTCATAAGCAAGCGCATGTTCGCTTCGCGCACAAGGTGTGGCTGAGGAAATGACCTGATTCCAGTTATTGGTATTTGCATCATATTCCCACAAATCATTCAGTCGTCCAGAACTCCCCAAACCTCCGAATAGTAAGATTTTTGAGCGGTGAGTATCAAAAGCCATGGCATGGTCTGAACGTGCTGGAGGTGAATTTGTTGGTTCAATTTGCGTCCAATTCTGGCCGTCATATTCCCAGGTATCATTCAAACGAGCTCCGTCATATCCACCGAAAAGAATAATTTTCTGGTGAGAAGGGTCATAAACCATCGCATGCCCATATCGTGGTGACGGGCTCGAGATGTTCATAGAAGACCATGAGTTGCTCGATACATCGTATTCACATGTATCGTCTAATCGCGTGCTTCCATTGAATCCCCCAAAGAGTACTATTTTCGAACTTGATTCATCATAGGCCATGGCGTGGTATTTTCTGGCTTCTGGTACATTATTAACATCTGTTATTTCACTCCATGAGGCGTTGTTGTATTCCCACATATCATTACAATATAATCCACCGCTGGATTGGCCACCGAACAGGATAATGTTATTGTGGTGGGAATCATAAACCATTGCCGGGGCATAACGGGCTGTAGGATGAAGTTCATTGGTATTTTTTTGCATCCATTGGTTTCCATCGTATTCCCATGTATCGTTCAAAAACGTGCCACCTTGGTGTCCGCCAAAAAGCACGATTTTTGAATTCTGTTCATCATATACCATAGAATGTAATTTTCTGGCTGACGGCGAACTGAACGTTCTTTCAGTCCAATAACCTTTTTCTTGAGCATACGTTGGTATTGTAAAAAAACTTAGTATTGAAATACATATAAGAAACGATATATTAAAAAATGCATGATTTTTTTTTCCTATTATCGTTACGGAACTTAAAATATATATATTTCTAAGTTTATGAGACATAGAGGGGCACCAGAAAAACCGATAAGGGTTTCCTTTCTCAATTTGTTTTCTGTCCCCATAAGTATATAAATATGAAATAGTTGGTGGACATTAATATAGTTTTTATTTTTTTCGTCTATCAACCAATCCTCAAACGAATGAATATGAGGATGTTAAATTTAGCACAAACACAATATGATGTAAATAGGATACTTGCAAAAAAACACAAAAAAACGAAAAAAAATCCGGCGTGGATGCTCATTACGATTCGAATATTTATTCTGGGAGTATAAATTTTTTATGAAGCGGACTTGGGATATTGGCATTCAGCCGCTTTAAGGATTTGTTTAGGCGTGAGTAGTTCGATAAGCGTGTCAAGAAACAGCCGCCGTTCGATGAGTATAGCGTGACAAGGTGTCTCCGCGCGGATGACCCCGCTGAGCATCCGGTTTTCCAGTGTTTCCTCCAACCCGATGATACCCCCTTCCTTCAGCGAATGCACCTGCCCCTTATCGATCAGTGAAGGCTGTCCAGAGAGAATCACGAGTATATCCCTTTTGACCGGATCGCTTTCCAGCGGCAGGGTCTGACCGCGGTCAAGGTGAATATGCTGGGATTCGAGTCCCACCCGGGCTCTCAGCGGGAGGGGAAACTCTCGAATCACCTGTGCTTTGGATAACAACTGCAGCCATGAGCGCCCCGATTCAGCTTCCTGCACGGCCTTCTGCATCAAAGGCATGTCAGGGCCGATATCGTCACGGTGAATGCAGAGGGTCAAGGCCGTGTCAAGCGCTCGGACGGAGGCAGTGCGCTCCCCGCCGGATAGAAAACCGATCTCACCCACAAAACCGCCTTCGGAAAGCACAGCCAAAACAGTATGGCCAAATGAATGGTCATGCTCCACAGCCAGGCGGCCTTGAACAATCACAAACAGGAATCCCTCCTTTTCCCCCTGATGGATCAGCGTGTTTCCGGCGTCGAACACAGCCAAGCGGGTTTTGTTGACCACCTTTTCGATTTCATCGCCAATGTGTAAAAACGTGGGTACCTTTTTAAGAAGCCGGTATACCCGTTCCTCAGTCAACTGGGATAATTGAGGGATAGGCACATGCAAAGGCATCAATTGACTGATGTTCAGGGTTTCTCTCCATGGAATAGAAACAGCAGCCCTGCGGAAAAGGGCACGCATCACTTTGGGTCCTGTCAATGCATCGAGCTTATTGAGAAATGAACGGGTTTTATCCTTATCCACTTCCGATGGAAGGTCAATCCTCGGCTGGGCATTATACAATTCAACCGCTCCCGTTAAAAATTCTTGGCAGATTGAAAATCCCATTGATCTTTAGCCAATTGGGAGTAACCACGCTCCTTTGTCCCTAGAGCTGTTTTTGAAACGGCCGAAAACCGCAGGCAGAAGCCACCCAGAGCAATAGTGAGACCAGTCGCGGTCAAGAAATCATGGGTACCGGGAGGACCAATCTCTTGATGCCAAAGCAAGCCGCCCAGCATATACAACAAAGCGTAGGCAATATACAAGTCGGAATGATTTCTTTGACTGCCTTTCCACCCAGCAATACAACTTACACTGATCAAGAAAATTATCGCCAGAATTTGACCTGCACTTCCAAGATTGGTTTCCTGGAATAACGTAACCATACCTAAAAGAACGGCAATGCCGATTCCGACAATCGCAATGAAAAAGAGGCTGCTTCTCGAATGAATGCCGTCTTGAACGGGGATAAACTTATATAAATGCAAGATGACAAAATGAATCAAGAAAGCAAGAATTGTCAGAAGATACAACCACTTGGCGAAGAGTGAAACAGGAATATAAGGCTCTGGCAAAATCAAAATATCTTCAAAACCGGAAATGGCCAGTGCAAAACCGGAAACAACCAAGATACAATTGACGAAAGGTTCGAATCCGGCTTTTTCTTTCAACCAGGCAACAAAACTTACAGCCGCTAAAATCACACCACAAATAATTCGAATAACACTATACGTATCACCAGTGAACGGTGCCGATAACCAGAAAAATTGCGACAGGAAAAATATTACCGCAATAACCCCAAGGATAACCAGCAAATGGTCATACTGGGGCCAAAAGCGATGTTGAATTTCCCGCATAACTTCCCGAATCAGCCACCAGAAAAAGGTCAGGATAGCCGCTATCACAACAGCGCCAATAACGGATACAATGACAAACAAAAGAGTGAGAACGAAAATATTTTCTTCCTGCAGAAAATGATTAACCAGAATGGGAAAATCCCAGCGAAAGGCGGTTGTCAACAAACGAATAAGAATCAATGTTCCAACAATCGTCCAGACTCCCCAACCTAAAAATAAATATTCATGGGGTACATTATCAGTTTTATGATGGAGAAGACTTCGGCAGGCCTTTCGGACTGCCCGGGTCATTGTCCAAAAAACGGAATCTCCCCGCAGGCGCAACACCACTTCACGCGAAAGCAAGGTTGAGTTCCACG
>CAZXSQ010000268.1:0-1681 GCA_964643335.1 uncultured bacterium | reverse complement strand
GCAGCAAAATGAGAAAACCGGTCAACCAGAACGAGATGGAAACATGGAAAAGCCAGTCTTTTCGAATCCCCTCACTATAGCCCGCCAGCAACAATCCAAGGCCAGAGACGAGTAACAAGGCAAGAACTGGTGATGCTGAAGAATATAAAGCCTGCTTCAGCGGCAATGCTCGTAGACGACGACCATCCAACCGAAAAATTGGAAATCCAAAACGATAATCAGCCAGGCAACGAACATTTGCAGGATGTACATTTCTTAAAACCATGATAGAAAACCAGGAATTGATTAAAAATCCCGCCAAAAACGATATTATCACCACCAAAAGGGCTATGGCGACAGAATCTCCTATCAACATCATGCCCACTTCGGAAAAAAGACCCCATTGATTCCATAGAATAAACAAAAAAATCAGTATCGCCGCCGCCCCAAATAGAGGAGAAAATAAGATGTAACCTATTGCTTTTTCAATGGGTTTTAACAAAGAAGGACATGTGAATTGATTACTCGAATTAACTGATGTCCCCCAATATCCCCAGGCCTTGTTCTTCTTGTAAGTCCAAGGACTTTCCTTCAAAAAACCATATCTATCCAAATCCCACAATAATCTGCGCAGTGTGGAGATGGGCGCAATATTTTGTTCTACCAGTTGCTTGGTTATTTCGCCCACAGAGCACTTTCCATCCATTAATTCGATCAGCCGCTTTTCAGTGAGTGATACACCTAAAGCGGCTCCGTCTTCTTCCAGAATAATGATATATTCCGAGGGATGATCTTCCGACGGTTTGGAAGAATACGGTAATAATTCAGGACAAAATGAAAAAAAATCTTGTAAATTCATGGATCTTTAATCTCAATGCAAAACGCTTTTAGTTATGGGAAGCGAACATTAGATGGATATGGCGTCTCAAGATCATCTCCGGTATAGCGTACTGTATCAGGCCCACAGCACTGAATCTCTACTTTTTTTGTCAAGAAATAATAAGACTTTTGCCATGGATCGGTCATAACTTGTTCGACGGGTGTATCGAATTCTTGCTGAAAAAAATGAACCAAGATAGGCAGCGTTTTGGGGTAATGCTGGTGCATGGTGTAGTATTCCAAAAGTTTGTTATGTAATTGTTTCATTTCTGAACGAGCAGAGTTGACTGAAACGCCGTTCATAATGCCAGTGGCTACATCTTCAAAAGCACCGGATGAAAGTTTAATTAGTAATGCAATAACAGCCATTTTGCCGATAAGGGATGCTGTACTCATAGGTATACCCCTTCCCTTTTGATTTTGTTATGAAGGAAAAGTATATGTCTCATTACATTAAAAGATCATAGAGTACAAATGATTCAATAACACTATCATAAATTCGCTTTATAATAGGTTAAATCGATTGATATGTTAAGTTGAAAAAGTGAGATTTAGGTAAAATGTTTTTTTATTCAGGATTGAGAATTATATGTTTTTCAAGAAAATTTTGAATGCCTTGCAGATACTCCGGTTCGGAGACAATATACCCGTCATTGTGCCCTCCATGAATTGATAAAAATTCTTTTGGAGGAGAAGTCGCTTCAAACAACTGACGGCCATGATGATAGGGAACAATTTCGTCTTCCTGGCTGTGGATAATCAATATTGGTGCATCTACATTTTTTATTTTTGCGAGCGCATTGTATTCGATGGTATTCAGAAA
>CAZXSQ010000267.1:0-9525 GCA_964643335.1 uncultured bacterium | reverse complement strand
AGATTTTAATCATGCCTTCCCGCAATGAGACCGCCACATGCGTCCAGGTTCCCATGCTGAGAATTCGATTGCCGGTCATTACTTCCTGATCTTTCAGATAAACGTGAACACGTCCTGGTGAACGGAGATAAATACCGAACTCATCTCCGCCTTTCGCGAACAAAGTCACCCAGGTTTGAGGAATTCCGGTTGGATGCACCCAAGCCGCGTAAGCAAATTCATCGACTGGATTCAGTATATCTGTGTGGGCAATCTGAACGTAGCTGCCGGAACCGCTCAAACGAATTGCATTGCCGCATTCTCCGTTTTCGACTTTCTCCACATCGTGCAATATTCCGTGATGGCCGTATAAGGCGGTACTATCCAACAAGGAATCCGCTTCCAATGTATCACACCGCCACCAACCAATGAGACCGTCCTGTAAATTGGCCGATGCGGGAATACTCATAAGAAATAGCATCCACAATGTAAACGAGATGTGAAGCAATTTCTGATTACAGTTCATTTTTCAGTCCCTCCAATATCTTCTGAATGTGATCTTCAAAAACTCTCATGACCGAATAACCATGACAGTAAATGAAAATGTTATAGAGATCACCTCGTAAGGATACGTCTTCAGCCGCTGAGGCGATTATTTGGTAAAGAGTACCTGCCGCCGGCCTTTGGCTTCACTCAAATCAGCCAAATACCAAAATGTATTTACAGGAATACTTTCCATGTTATCATGAAAATGCTGAATAGTCATCATAATTTTTCAAATTTGAATGCTAATAATCCTCGTTGGGTGCCAAGGGCAAGCCATGCAGGGTTTAAGCGGATAGAAACAAAACAACCATCGCCAATCTACAAACTAACTTTAACCATTCAACCTACATTTCCCACAATCCCAAGCGTAACCCACGAGAGCGACGGTGACAACCGGTAAGGAGGTAGTGGATGAAAGAGCCACACGGTGAAGGACTAGCGAACCCCACCGGCCTCGCACTATGCCGAGTGTCAAGGGCAAGCGAAGCAGCCCTTGACGTAATACGCACAACGTGATGTTGCGCGGGTGACAAGGGTACGACACACCCTTGCCACCCGTGTTTCACCTTTTGCAATACACAAAAATGATGTTATTATGTGTATGTAAGATTGGAGGTAGTCAGATGGGAAGAACGAACGTGGTAATTGACGATGAACTTATCAAGGAATGTCAGCAGCTGACCGGAATACGGACACGGCGTGCTCTTATTGATTATGCGCTGCATGAGGTACGCAGGCGAGGCCGCCAGAAGCGCTTGCTTGAACTGAAAGGCTCCATCAAATGGGAGGGGAATCTGGCCGAATGGAGAAAGGCTCGTGACTGATGGTGCTTATCGATACGTCAGTCTGGATCGACTTTCTCGCTGGCCGGAGGGTGCCTCATGTGGATGCGCTTCAGAAGTTGATTGAGAATGAAGAGGACTTATGTCTCTGTGGAATTATCCTTGCGGAAGTGCTCCAGGGCATACGATACGATAAAGACTATAT
Source organism: uncultured bacterium (assembly GCA_964643335.1). Lineage (GTDB taxonomy): Bacteria > Hinthialibacterota > Hinthialibacteria > Hinthialibacterales > Hinthialibacteraceae > CAZXSQ01. Next base: position 8,013 of record CAZXSQ010000267.1, on the reverse strand, counting down.
AAAGACCAAGAATTATTTTAATGATCTTATCTTCCTATCCATGGGGAAGGAAATCTTCGTGAGGGCAGCGGAGGTCTATAGATATCTTCGGAAGAGTGGTATCACAATACGGAAACCTGTTGACTGTATGATTGCTTCTGTTGCTATCGAATACAATATCCGCCTGCTCCATAACGACCGAGATTTCAACTCTATTGCAAAGCACTCGAAACTCAGAGTTTTTAAATAATAAAGATGCCATCATATATTGATGGACAGGATGCAGTATGGGATGAGTACACGAAACCCACCTTTACTATATGTACTTTTTGTGATTCAACATTAAGATGGGGCAATCAATCTGAATCTGGAGTTTGAATCTTTCCATGAAAAAATGGTGGCAAGAAAAACGTTTAGAAATACTCATTGGTTTTATTCTGGGAATTATCATTGTTGTGAACATCGAGTATTTTTTCGGCGGATTCGATGGAATCTGCCGGTCATTCCAAAAAGATATCTTAGAACAGTCGCCCGATTACGAAGAAACCCCGCTGCATAAAGCCGTCCGGCACAGAGCAATCACCGAAATCCAAAAACTCCTTGACGAAGGTACTAACATTGATGTAGAAGACGAGCAAGGATTTACACCCCTGCATGTTGCTGCGGTACATGGCCATATAAAAACTGCCGAATTCCTATTAAATCATGGCGCGGACATCAATAAACAAAATTCTAAACATGGGATCACCCCTCTTTACATCGCTATGGTCGCTCAACAAGACAGCATGGCGGCATTTTTGAAAGAACAGGGGGCGGATGATTCTATCACGGATATGTTTGACCAAACTCCCGCCGAAGCCGCTTCTGTAATGAAAAAGCGCGCTGATAAAAAACTCCTGTGGGCTTCCAAATCAAAATTACCTTTCGATAAAAGATCGATTGTCATGATCCCATATGTTGGCCATGCTCCCAACGGAAACATGCTATACAAAGGAATCCGCATGGGATTCGCTGTATGTGACGGTTGTTGTATTTTAACTGCCGCACATTGCGTTGATGAATTTGTTGAGGATATCAAAACAGGCTCGCTGGTTATACCCATTGTCATCAGCCCCTATTATGGTGACGCTTTTGAAACTGAAATTATTCTGATTGACAAAGACGCGGACTGGGCGATACTCCGCGCTCCCTGGGACAGCCATCCCGCTTTGCCAATCGCATCAAAAGACGATTTGTCCAATCCAAAAGAAATGATGATCGCTGCTTACCCTCCGCTCAAAAACAAAAAGAAAGGAATTAAAAATTCAAAGAAAGTTCGTTGCGAAAAAATAAATTTCCTCAAAACTACCGATGAAAATGATTATAAGGTGATCTTACTCCGAGGTGCAAAGTACGCCGGTCCCGGCTGGAGCGGTTCACCCATGATTTTGGCAAACGGGAAAACCGCCGGTGTCTTTACACGCCATCGGTATTCGCTGCTCGATGGAGTCGTTTTATTCCATAATCCAATGGGGCCTTCAATCGTCTCGTTTCTCTCATCAATGGAAGAGAAGGGAATTGATATCGCTGTTGAAAACGCAACAAACTCTGTTCCGACACCGAAAACGGCAGAGAAATCGTTTAACACTATCCTCGAACACTCCGAATTTCTTGTAAGCGGTGAACTCCAGAAAGCCATGCAAAAAGCACAAGAGTGGGTGAAACAACGGCCTCAATCCATGCTGGCTCATCTTTCATTAGCCTCGTGTGCCGAAATTATGTGGTCGAAAGATAAATCCAATAATGAGTATAAAGAATTAAGTGATACGAATTATAAAAACGCGGTGACACTTAATCCTTCCAGTTCAAACGCTCATGCACAATACGCCTCTTTTCTCATCTCTATTGATGAATCCCAAAAAGCTTTGAATGAATTGGAACATGCTCTGGCCATTGAACCAGATCTTGTTTATGCAAAAATCAAAAAGTTACATGCTCTCAATAAACTGAATCCAACTGATGCCACAAAATATGGTGAAGAACTCGTCCAGGATGATCCCTCCAATACACACTATTGGCGTGGATTGGCCGGAGCGTACAAAGAAACAGGCGAACACGAGAAGGAAATTGAAATCATTCGCAATCATATGAAGTCACAGCGTGGTCCTCTAGCCGACGCATTAGCCAGAGCTGGGAAACTTGAAGAAGCGGAAGCACGGTACAAACACAATCTGGAAAATCACCCTTGCGCCTGGTGCTGGTTTGCTTATGCTAAATTCCTGGCTGAATATGACCCCACCCGTATCGAGGATGTAAAACATGCCCTCGACAACGCCATAAAATACAATAAGCAGCATCAATTAGTTAATCCTACCGAAATTAAGAAATTACAGGACAGACTGAACAATCAAAATGAGTAACGTTGACTCCATCATCCTCCAACCTTATGCTACATTATTCCTATGATTATTTTTGAGAGGTGCTTGTTATGAAAAAATCAATGGTTTCCATTTTGGTTCTCCTCCTGGTTGGCATAAGTCTGCAAAAAGTTTTTGCAAAGCCCCTACCTCAAGTCAAACCGGAAAAAGTGGGATTCTCATCTGAACGTTTGGCTCGTGTTGATCAATTTCTCCAGGACAAAATTGAAAAAGGGGAAATGAGCGGTATCACTGCGGTTATTCTACGCCAAGGCAAAGTTGTCCTCTACAAAGCCTATGGCTTGAGAGATATCGAATCGAAATCTCCCATGCAAAAAGACGATCTTTTCCGTATATTTTCAATGACAAAACCAATCACCTGTGTTGCCGTCCAGATACTAATGGAAGAAGGCAAATTCCTGCTAAATGATCCTGTCGAAAAATTTTTGCCCGAATTTAAGGATACAAAAGTGTTTATTGAGGAAAAAGATGGTGAGTTGATTCTCGAAGATGCGAAAACACCCATCAGGATTCAACACCTGCTGATGCATACTTCTGGAATTACTTACGTTCCTTATGCGGAAAGCGAAAAATTGGAAGAAATGTATGATAAGATGGATTGGCCGGATAATTCACAAACGTTAGCCGAAGTTATCAGCAAGTTGGCTGAGATCCCCATCCATAATCAACCCGGCACAGTATGGGAATACGGTTTGTCGCTCGATGTGGCGGCCCGATTGGTCGAAGTGGTTTCCGGTCAATCTATCGATAAATTTCTAAAGGATCGAATTTTCCAACCTTTGGAAATGAAAGATACTGGCTATATCGTTCCAAAAGAAGATTGGGATCGCATGTCAACTATTTACACCCCCGATGAAACGGATGGGTTAAAACTTTTTGATGATTCCATGTTTTATGATGAGGATGCTTTTAAAAATAGAAATCTATTTCCTGGCGGTCACGGTTTGGTTTCCTCAGCGATGGATTATGCCCGCTTTGCACAGATGCTGTTGAATGGGGGCGAATTGGATGGCAAACGGATTCTCAGCAGCGCAAGTGTTGACTTGATGTCCTCCAATCTCTTGCGCGATGAAAGCAATGCAACCAGCTGGTTCGACATGAAAGAATTTGGCTTCGGCTTGGGAGTTAGGGTATCTGTTGATCCTAAAAGAAATGGAAACTTGAATTCAAAAGGAACCTTTGGCTGGAGTGGATATGCTAACACTACGTTTTTTATCGATCCAAAAGAAGAGATTGCCGGAGTTTTTATGAATCAACTGGTTCCTAACAATCCCGATCAAGTATGGCAGCGTTTCAACAATTTAATTTATCAAGCCATTATTGAGTAACGGGATTGTCTCATGACAGGTTAGACACATAGGGTCTAACCCGACATATGGTAGGGACAAACCCAATGTCATTAAATTAACGAAATTAGTAGTATTTTTCACCCTGAAAGGGTTAGATATGATAGCCCAGGGCAATCGCCCTGGGGACAAGTTGTAATAACCACAAAGCCCTATTGAAGGGGCGGAAGAATCCTTAATTCAATGGCATTAGGGGCAAACCTATGTGTTTGCCCTATGTTGTGGCATCTTCCTCATCTACATAGTTTTGAGAAAACCCCATTCTGTTTTCTTTATTTATTGAGGATGTCATCAATAATTTCTTTATTCAGTATCTGCCCAAAAGGAAGAACCTCGAGTGGTTCACGAATTGGTTCTTTGTTAATCACATAATTCTCTAGCGCTTCGGGTGGTTCGGTGTAATTTAGAATATAGTGTTCGATGGGATCGTGCTTTAAAGGATAATCCCCCACTTTTGTCTTGATCTCCTCCCAGTCCGATACAGTGATATCAATCTTTCGCCAGAATAAACGTTTGGGGGCTAATTTTTGTCTTGGCATGAGCACGATATCGACCTTGGGTAAAGCAATAGAAATCGCATCGGTCCACGCGGTTACCGTTTTGGCTCCTTGTTTAGTTGATACAAATGTAATAAGTGGAACATAGATATGTTCCCCTAGCGAATCCTGATAAGTTTCCCGGTTTTGATTCCACTTCCATATCCGGTCAAGTTCCTCTGTAGGGTAGCAATAAATTGAATCTTGATTTCCTTGTTGTTTTAGAAACGCTTGGTACTCTTGCCGGTTGTTTCGGTCCCATTCACGGATAAATATTTCTCTGGAAAAGTCACCGCGTCCCATACCGCCTTCATGTGGATCCTCTACGATCATTTTGAATGTATCGATAAAGGCTTCTATTTCTGGAATGGCCTCGCGAATGAAAAAATGGGGACGTAAATAATTCATATAGAAAGAGGCTACACTGCTGCGGTCTTCTTCTACAGCCTCTAAATTCTCATCCTCACATTCAATTCGTTCATAGACAAAGAGAAATTGCACGCCTGTATCTTCATTGTGATAGATTGCGTTTGTGCCCATGATGGAATAGTGGGGGCGATCTCTGAAATAAGCATCAAATTCTTCCGGAGTGAAAACAACCTCTGATTGTCTCGGAGCAAAATATAAATCGTAATGCATAGAAAAAAACTCCATTGCCAATGTTATTGATGGGAATTATGCTTGATTATTATGTAATCTCCCACAGTGAGCCATTTGGCTACCGAACGCAGGTGAGACACCCGCGCTACCGAACTTAGGCGAGACACCTGCGCTACCAAAAAGACGGTAGAACAGGCGTCCCGCCTGTTATTGCCCGGTAGATCAGACGTTAGCCTGTGTTGCCCAAATATAAATCCTGCCCATTGAATTAAGTCAACACCTTCATATGAATATCCAGCACATTGGTTGAATGGGTTGGGGCGCCGGTGGAGATGACATCCACGCCGGTTTCAGCGAATTGAATGATCCTTTCCCCTTCCATATTTCCCGAAGATTCAAATAAAGTCCAGTCATAGGTTCCCTCAACCTTGGTTTGCTCAATTGTTCTTGCCACTTCTTGTGGGGTAAAGTTATCGAGCATAATGGAACAGGGGTAATATTGACCTTTTTGCAGTTCCTTGTATTTTCGCGAAACCACAATTGCTTCATGCGGAGATTGAACTTCTGTGATCAATCCCTTCGAATTTTGCCTGCATGACCAACAACGTTCAATACTCTCCATAATCCAATCCATTCTCCGCGCGGCTTCGTCTTTGTTTGGGAGATCCTGTTCAAAATAATGCCAGAAGTCAATCTCGGTATCTTTGATCATCATGGTGTCATAGAGTCCGCGTCGATGACTAAGCCCCCCTCCAACAATAAAGGCTTTTTTATCCAGCCGCCCCCATTGCAGTTTGCGAGTCGCAGCCAATTTGCTATGGGAGCCGCAGGTAATAATCTTTTGCTGTTGTTCGTGCACTTCCGTGGCGATACCACTCATTCTTTGAAGAATATTCAGAAGTGTACGCTCTATTTCAAGAATAGTGATAACGGTCCCTTCTATATACAGAATCGGATCGTCGTTGTCTTCCAAAGCATCACCGTCACGGATGAGTCTTCCATCTTTCAATCCAAGGTGATAGGTCAAGTGAGAGCGATAATTATCCAACAAAAGACAGGTTTCTTCCAGACCAGCCAAAATACCCTTTTGTTTTGAACTGACCATTGCTTTTCCAGTGTCGTGTTTATTGAATATGGCTAGAGCGGTAATGCAGCCGATTTCACTGAGGTCTTCTCCCAGCATCTCATTCATAAATGCCGTAACAGTGGTTTTATAAAAAGGGCTTTCGAGGGTATAACTGTCCTTATAATGGTACAGGTTTTGCACCATCAATTCTCGGTCGCCGATCATAATGTCTCTCATCCTTATAATATTTTGTTTAATCTGTGAATGTTATCGCACAACATTCATTTCAAATCAATGATATAAATTTTTCGGTGGAAATTTTAGAAGTGGGAGCGTAGTTGAGTGGAATTTAGATATTTCGCCCCACCCACAACGGTTTGTACCGGTAATAGGGTAAATCCCGGGTTCTGAAGTAAAACTGCCCCCAGCGGTCAACGGACAAATCTACGAATTCGATATTTTCAACATCCGTGGTGGTTGTGAAATATTTCTGCACCAGCAATCCAAGCGGCCTTGAAATCATGATTGAAATAATGATTGCCAAAAGCAGGTCCAATAGTGAAAACGCATGCAAAAAAAGAAACACCGTAATAAAAAGCAAAGCAAAGATAAACTGACCAACAATTAAAGACGTTCCGCATCGGGGATGTACAGCGAGGTGCTTCTCTCCTTTCTTCAATCGCTGCAGTCCTTCACGCGCTGCATCAACAAGAACACTCGGATGAGGCATACGGCCAAATAATTTATAACCGTCTTTGAAAGCTATCCCGGCTACATATTTTACACCGTATTTCTCTTCAAGAACATTCGCGGTGGCGTGTTCTAAAGCGTGATTGCGTCTGACTTCTTTATCGGTAAACGTTTGCCAGAGCGATATCGGAGCCACCAATAAAATCTGTATAGACTGAAAAAGAATCAGCAGGGGCGGCATAAACAGAAATCCCAAAATGAAGAAAGGCAGCATCAAGGGACTTATTAATAAGAAAATAAGGATGAATAGGATAAGTATATGTATCATGATTCTTCACACCAAATTAATTTTTATATCAACTAATTGTTTATTTACTTGATAAACAAGCAATATATACCGATTTGATTGTTGATGTAAATTATTAAAAATCAAAAGGTTATATGAGAATAAATGAAAGGATGGGTGTGCGTTATTGGCACAGATTTGTTAATTCATTCACCACCCCCCAAACGTTTTCAAGGACAGGGCTGCCAGGTCAAGCAGTTCATCATGATTTGGCAAAAATTCCGCTTTTCAAAGTCAGAAGTTGCGTGGCCGGGCTGGAAAGAAAATACCCACCCCTTGCCAGCGGGTTTATACCACCCAGCACGATCCTGCATGTAGATTTTTCCAGTCGCAGGATGTTCAAATAAAAAGCCGAAAAGAACATTTTTCTCCCGGCCGTCTGTAAACTGATAGTTAAGAAAAATTTCCGAGTTCTTGAATTCAATTGCGGGAAATGGAATTTTTACACTCGGTAGATCAGATGACCGATAGTGAACAGTTTTAGGATAGGTCACCTTGTTGGAAGTTATATAATGGTTGGGCTGAAGATTGACCAGATGAAAATCCACGTCATGAATCCATTTGTAGGGGAATTTCGGATCGTCATCAGGGGCTAGATGTACCCCTAAAAAAGGCAGCCATTCCTCATTTTTTCGTTTTGCAGATGAAATCCCATGGTGGAGTACAATTAATCGCTTTCCTTTTTTGGCAAAAGAAATCAGGGCTTTTTCGATAGCCGGATCAAACCGGCCATGCACGTACATAATCGCAGCCGTGTATGGAGACAAGTCTTTTGGAAAATCAGGCTGATCGATTATTTCCATTTCAAAGCCGCCATAAGTATGTAGAAATTCAGCCAGCAGTTCCATCCTGACCCATTCTTTCTCTTCAGCGACGGCAATAACATTTTCCCCATAAACAGGCACGAGAAAACAAAAAACCAAAACGAGGGAGAATAAATAACGTAATTTCATAATCTTCACCTGATAATTGTCTTCTGTCATGTAATTTCTTTTAGTTTAGCAGAATAATTAATTCCAAAAAGATTAAACAA
>CAZXSQ010000266.1:0-9629 GCA_964643335.1 uncultured bacterium | reverse complement strand
GCCTTGCACATGCAGGCCGGCGCCAAGAAAGTCATCATCAGCGCTCCCTCTCCCGATTGTGATGCAACAATCGTAATTGGCGTCAATGACTTGGCTTATGATGGTTCAAAGCACGACATTCTCTCCAATGCTTCCTGCACCACCAATTGTTTAGCACCAGTCGTAAAAGTACTTCATAACAATTGGACGATCAAACGTGGTTTAATGACCACTATCCATTCCTACACGAATGACCAGAACTTGTTGGATCTGCCTCATAAAGACTTGCGGCGTGCCCGTGCCGCTGCAATGAACATGATCCCCACTAAAACCGGTGCGGCTGCAGCTATAGGATTGGTTATGCCGGAACTAAAGGGTAAATTGGACGGTTTTGCGATCCGAGTCCCCACCCCAAATGTGTCCGTGGTCGATTTGACGGTAGAAGTTGATAAAACTGCCTCACCGGAAGATATCAATGCAACGATGAAAGAAGCCGCCGCTGGTGAATTGAAAGGCATTCTGCAATACTGCGATGAGCCACTGGTCTCAGGTGATTTCAACACCAATCCTTATTCATCCATTTTCGATTCACAATACACCCGTGTCATCGATGGCAACTTTGTTAAAATCCTTTCATGGTATGACAACGAATGGGGATTCTCCAAAAGGGTTATCGACCTTATCAAAAAGATTGCAGTTTAAAAACCGGATAGAATATGGATAATTGGATGAACGGGGCTGCCATGGCTGTAGCCCCGTTCGCAAGATTGAATATAAGAATTACAATGAAATAAGCGAGATAAGGGAACCAATCATGAATAAAAAAACAATCGGCGATATCGATCCCAGAGGAAAACGAATACTGGTCCGAGTGGACTTCAACGTTCCATTGGATGCGAATCAAAATGTGACGGATGATACCCGGATTCAGGCCGCTCTTCCAACAATCAAATCGCTAATAGACCGCGGTGGGCGGGTAATACTGATGTCGCACTTGGGGCGGCCAAAAGGAAAAGTCAAAGAAGAATTCCGCCTGGAACCGGCGGCGGTGGCCCTCTCAGATTTGCTGGGCAAACCGGTTCGTGCATTGAAAGATTGCATCGGGGACCAAGTCAAAGAAGCCGTCTCCGCCATGAAAGATGGCGATGTAGTCCTGCTTGAAAATCTCCGTTTCCATCCGGAAGAAGAAGCCAACGATCCTGAATTTTGTAAACAATTGGCCGAATTGGGAGATTTGTATGTAAACGATGCTTTTGGAACAGCCCATCGTGCACATGCATCAACCGAAGGTGTAACCCGCTTCATTGATACGAAAGTCGCGGGGTACTTGATGCAGAAAGAGATTGAATACCTGGTTGGAGCACTTCAAGCTCCTGAACGTCCTTTTATAGCAATACTTGGTGGATTGAAAATTTCCGGAAAGATCGATGTGATCAAAAATCTGCTGGATAAGGTGGACGGCATATTGATCGGCGGTGCAATGGCTTATACCTTGTTAAAAGTGAAAGGCATCGATATTGGCGACTCCATCGTGGAAGAAGAACGATTGGATATGGCCAAAGATACACTGGAAGCCGTGGAATCCAAAGGCATCTCCTTTCTGCTTCCAGAAGATCACAAAGCCGCATCGGAAGTGAAAGACGGTGTCGAGCCGCAGATCATTAACACTCAATCTATCCCCAGCGGCTTAAAAGGCGTCGATATCGGTCCGGCTACCATAGGACGTTTTAAAAACGAAATTTCCAAGGCCAAAACTGTTGTATGGAATGGGCCGATGGGGGTATTTGAAATTCCGGCATTTGCCGACGGCACTATGCAGATCGCCAACGCAATTGCTATATCGAACGCCGTATCCATTGTCGGCGGCGGTGACTCCGTCTCGGCGGTCAAGAAAAGCGGTGTCAGCGATAAAATATCCCATATCAGCACCGGCGGCGGCGCATCGCTGGAACTACTGGAAGGAAAAGAATTACCTGGCTTGGCAGCGTTATCTGACAAGTAATCACTCGTTAAATTATATAGAAATAGAAAAAAATAGAAAAAAAGTGGATTACGCCTGACGGCTAACCTACCTTACTCGATTCGCTGAGTAAATATTGTAAGATGGGTTAAAGAAGCGTAACCCATCACAATTAATAGTAAAAGGAGTGCGTGATGCTTTATTTTCTCTTGTGTTTGGTTCATGTTGCCGTTTGCGTCTTGTTGATATTTTTCGTCCTCATTCAATCCAACAAGGGGATGGGACTGTCAGGCGCTTTTGGAGCTGTCGGCGGTGACAGCGTATTCGGCTCATCCAGTTCCATCAATATTTTGGTAAAAATCACGATTATTTTGGGAATCATTTTTGCAACATCGAGCATAACCTTGAGTGTTGTTCCGCCTCCTTCCCCGGGTGGAGTAATCACGGAAGAAACAACGTCCACATCGGTGTCAGATTTGATAGAAACCAGCAAAACAGCGGGTCAAGAGGCTCCAGTACCTGCCGGTGAAGAAATGGCGCCACCGGATATCGAACAACCGGAAAGAGAAGCACCCGTTGAAGAAAATCCACAACAATAATTATGCTTTATGATTTCGCTAAGATAAGCCCGGATGCAGTTCTTTCCGGGCTTATTCATTAATAAGAATTACCAACTGCCGCATGAAAAAGAAAAAAGTCATCCGTGTCATAGCGCGATTGAATGTTGGGGGGCCTGCCATCCATGTGATTCTTCTCTCCGCCGGTTTAAATCCGGAACGGTATGAAACGATCCTGGTGTCCGGTCAGGAAGCTCCGGAAGAGGGGAATATGTTATCCCTCGCCCACGAGAAGGGCATCACCCCGGTTATATTGCCGCAACTGGGTAGAGAACTGAGTCCGATTCGTGACTTGTGGACATTATGGCGTCTTTACCGGCTGTTTAGAAAAGAAAAGCCGGATATTGTGCATACGCATACCGCAAAAGCCGGATTTGCAGGCAGACTGGCCGCATTAATGGCGGGAGTACCAATTATCGTCCATACCTTCCATGGGCATGTTCTTCATGGATATTTTGGAAAAATGAAGACCGGTTTTTTCCGGTTGGCGGAAAAACTCATGGCTGGGCTGTCCACTCAAATCATCACGGTCAGCGAACAATGCAAAAATGAACTGCTGCTTTATAAAATCGGAACCAGCGAATCGATATGCACCATTCCATTGGGACTGGAATTGGAACGTTTTCAGCATCGTTCCCCCGAATACAAACAACAAATTCGAGAAAAATTCGATATTCCGCAAAATGCATTTCTGGTAGGTATGATCGCCAGGATGGTTCCAATAAAAAAACACGAAGACCTTTTCCGCGCAATCCCCAAGGTATTGGAAATCTATCCGGACACTTATTTTCTAATCGTCGGTGATGGAGAACGGCGTTACTATCTTCACGACTTAGCCAAAGAATTGAATATAACCCACCGGTGTATTTTCACCGGCTTTAGAGAAGATCAGGAAAAAATCTATTCTGCCCTGGACCTGGTCGTCCTAACCTCAGCCAACGAAGGACTTCCGGTCGCCGTCATTGAATCGCTCTCATCGGGACTTCCAGTAGTAGCCACGTGTGTAGGTGGAGTTCCTGAATTGATCATCGATGGGGAAACCGGATACATCGTCGAAGCCGGAAACATAAATTCCATTGCCGAAGGCCTGATCAAAGCAATCTCCAACCCCCAAAAAACAGCAGCCATGGGCCAATCCGCCCAAGAAAAAACCATCCAAAATTTCTCAATAACCCGCCTCTTAAACGACATCGACGAACTCTATCAAAAATTAATACTGCAAAGCGACCTCAAAAAAACACACTAATATCACAGAGAAAATAATTGGTCAAACAATGCAATTTATCAACCGGATTAACAGCTAATGCGTGTTAATGATTATGTGGATTTATTTTGATTCTTATGGTATAATGAACTAGAATTATAGATTGTAGAATGGTAACAAAATGACAAAGGACATTCGATGGGAAGTGTATGACCGTTACGGGAACAATGTTTACCTCACACATGAACGTTGGAAACACATTATCGATTCAATGAATCACCCAGAAATGTCAGAATTTGAAGAACATTTGAAAGCAACTGTTCGGTAAGGAAGGCGCACCGTCGATGACTGAAGCTATTCCTATTACTGCTTTGCGGGATTATATTGGCAAAGCCGGCTGAAACTCTTTATTTTCGCATTTAACGAATTATTACTTAAAGATCATTGCAGGCTGGAATAGATTTTTCCCTTCCAATTCAAAAGTATGGAAAGAATCTTCAGCCCGCATGGATCAGATGGAGAACCAATCCTATTGGGGAACAGGGGAAATCAATCCCCAAGTCCGCTGAAACCCTGGCGAAGGTACGATATTTCTTACTTCTTGCGAACAAGATGGGATGTCAAGATAACGGGAAAATTTCTCAGCTTAAATGGAAAATCCTGGCTTATAGAAAGGGGGGATTAATATGGATCGATTAAAGTTTATACTGATAGTGCTTTTGGCTTTTTTTCTATCATGTCAAAGTAATGAAACTGTCCAGGATTCGAATCATTCAGAGCGCATGATTATTGAGAAACTGGTTGGTACATGGTCACTGTTGGAATGGACCGCTAAGTCTCCTGAAGGTGAAATTACTTATCCATTTGGCCGTGATGCCAAAGGGCGAATCATGTATGACCGACTGGGCAATATGTCCGTTCAGCTGGCACGAAATGAACGCTCCCTATTTGAGTCAGATGATCCTTGGATTGGTACGACTGAAGAGATTCAAACTGCTTTCCTGGGTTTTTTTGCTTATTATGGAACTTATTCACTCGATGAAGAGAATCGGATCATTACTCACCATTTGGGGATGTGTTCCTTTCCCAATTGGATTGGTACGAAACAACAAAGGTTTTTCAAATTTGATGGAGAGAAATTAATCTTGACTACACCTCCAATCGTTGCTGAGCATGTTGATAAAATCAATATACTTGTTTGGCAAAAAGAACTATAACGAACCAAATAAAACATAATTCTTCCTAAATTATATATATTGTCAGATCAAATGGGACAAATTGGAAATAAAACATTCGACTTAAGTCGGAGGATAATTATATGTTTAAAGTCTTCATTTTATGAAACAGTTAAAATTGGTTTTGGAGTGGAGGATCGGAAACAATGAAAAGTTTACTCTTCATGATCAGTATTTCATTAATACTTGTGATAGGTATGCTCAATGCGGGTATTGCGGAAGGCTATAAACCAACGATTGAATCGAGTTTAGATCTACCCGAACAGTGGACATCCACTTTTGTAGAAGCCAATGGCATTCAGCTTCACGTGATCCGTACACATGGCGAGAAGCCGGTCATAATGTTGGCCCATGGCGGATTTTCTAATGGCATAAAATGCTGGGGCGAGCTTGCCAGCGTTTTTCAAAACCAGTACGACGTCATCATGTATGATGCCCGGGGGCATGGCAAGTCGCAAAAAACCGGTAAGGAATACACTCTTCAGGATCACGCAAATGATTTGAGCGGAATCATCCAAACATTGCAGCTGAAAAAGCCCATAATAATCGGCCATAGTATGGGATCATACACAACGATGATGACTGCGGCAAAATATCCCAATCTACCGAAAGCCGTCGTACTTATTGATCCTATGCTCCGAATTGTGCCTTCAAAAGAGGATTCGGAAGGTATTCTTGAATTCAAAAAGATGACGGAAAAGGTAAAAAAGGATTATCAAACTTTATTTGTACAAAAGAGTGAAATAGTTGACCATTTGGATATTCACGCTTTGTCAGTAATTGATGACATTTCAACGCTGCGCCTGGAAGATTTTGAAAACTACTTTCGAAAAATCAGATGCCCAATTTTGATTGTCTGTGCAGATTCCTCAAGCAATTCGAAAGAGAAGGAAAAGCGGTTTGTAAATAAATTCTCCCATATCGAAATGATCCATATTCCAGGCGCTGGTCATGTTGTTCATCGTGATTGTCCCGAAGAAACCACAAAATTGATTCTAGACTTTTTAAAAAAAGTCACTCAATAAAAGGAGGCATAAATGCATTCCGCCTAATTTTCGGGGTTCCTCCCAATGCAATACCGGCGCTAAATAAAGCCCGTTGTTAATGGCTTTCGCTACGAATTGATCAATGAATTTCCAATAGTCTTCATTGGGATTTTGCATGAAGTCATCGTGATAAGGTTTGATTCCATACACATTCGGTGTATCCAATCCGTATCCAAAAGACATTGAATAATCGTAAAACCCCGGCTTTTGCGTTTTTCTAAATACAAATCCATTTCTTCATAGTTCATGGATCGTATATGCCACATCGTATCGCCCAGCCAGAAGAATGGGGTTCAATCCTCGCGAATAAAGTAGTGACCGCCCGGATCAATTTTGATTTTTTGAAGCGCAGGCTTTTGTCTTGGAACGTTATCAGAATAGGAAGTTTCAGATAATCCATACACTTGCAACACTGTCATAACTATAAGAAAGTAATCAACTTAAAAAAATTTTCTCTGAGTCATTGAGTTCTCCTGCATTGGTTTTATATCATCAGCATAGATTCCCATCCAGAAATTATCATTATTCTGACTGAATTGAATACCTTTGATTATACCGTTTTGCTTATTGTCTCTATGAAGCCGGTGTAAATAACTTTCGAGAGCCGCTCTGCCTAGCATGGTTTAATCTGGAGTGGCTTACGGCATCTCAAAGTAAATAATACGAGGATCAAGACTAACAATATGAGGTTTTGTTTGCTATAGTAGTATAAACAAATTGTGTTTACTGTCAGTACGATCTATCACGGTGGAGAGAATACTATGTCAGGAAATGGAAGACAACCAGCGGGCTTTACATTAATTGAACTCCTAATTGTTGTAGCCATTATTGGCATCCTTGCAGCGATCGCCGTCCCCAATTTTCTCAATGCCCAGATGCGTGCAAAGGTCTCCCGCGCGGTTGCTGATCTGCGGAGTATCCGTACGGCACTCGGTATGTACCAGGTTGATAACAATCGATACATCAACGACCCCAACGAATGGGCACGAAACAACATATATCAACGTGGGTTTCAGGTTTGGTCCCCCTTAACAACGCCGATTGCTTACATTAACTCCAGCGCTTTTTTTGATCCATTTATTCCAAAAGACAATGAGTTTAGTGGAGCCGCCTGGGAAGCGGTTATGGATGGTGTCTATCATTGGCGCAATTTAAATACCATGCGCCGCGATAATCTTCAAAGTGCTGCCAGCAATGCACACCCATCCGCTGCCTATGTTGCCCGCAGCCCGGGGCCAGATCGTTGGTATATCCACTCCCCGCAACGATTGATGAACTGGATGGCATACGACTCGTCCAATGGTCTTGTCAGCGTTGGAGACATTATGACCACTGATGGCGGTATCCTCGGCCAGGGTTTCCAAGGCCAAGAGGGCGAGCCCACTGATTTTTAATAACGTATCTATTGATTCCTACAAACATCAATGTAACGGAGTCTAATTATTTCTTCTCTCGCGCTCAACACTTTACTGGGAAAATTCCATACAGATCAATATCAAATAAGTCACCCTCTATACTTGACAATACCACTTACATTGTATTCGAAGTGTAATGAATTATGTCTTGGATATTATGCAGGTTCAATTTTTTTTGTATTCGTTTATAGTATGTGTCCACTGTCCGAACGCTAATACTCATGCGTTCAGATATATGCCGCGGCCGTAACCCACTCCTGATATAATTGAGTACAATCAATTCTTTGTCGGATAATTGGTCCAATTTATCCTTTTCTTGATGACAATATAATTTATCAACCAATAACTCTTTTACAGCCGGGCTTACATATTTTTCACCGTGCCCAACTTTTTGAAGTGCATCAACGATTGTATCAAACACCTGATCTTTCATAATATAGCCTTTGGCACCTGCACGCAGGGTTCTCTCAGCATAAATTTTTTCATCAAGCATGGATAACACAATCATCGGTATCTCTGGATAGCGAATATGAACGTCTTTTATAAATTCAAGGCCATGACCCTGTTTGAGACATAAGTCGATAATTATAATCTCAGGATTCAATTCTTCGATTTTTTGGAGGCCTTCAACTGTTCCACTTGCACTACCACAAACTCGAAAAAGGCTTGTTTGTTCAAGCAGAGATTTTAAACCTTCTACAACGATTAAATGGTCATCGACAATTAAAATATCCATTGGAGGTTTATTAGTTTGCATGTTCATAATTTATGTTACTCCATCTTTTATTGTTTGTGTTTTCCAAGTGGCAAACAATATCGGTACCTATTCCAATTTGAGTGTTTATAGTGAAATCAGCATGAATCATATTGGCTCTATATTTCATGATATTCAGCCCGGTTCCATCTTCTTGCTTTGCATTCAAATCAAAACCATTTCCATTATCTTTGATAATTAAATCCAAATGATTGTTGATTAATTCTAACTGTAAATGTATTGACTTTGCCTGACTGTGCTTGGCGGCGTTGCTTATGGCTTCGTGAGCGATCTGATATAAATGGAATGGTGTTTCATTTTCTTTAAAATGTATATTGCCATTACATTGAAACTTGCAATGAACGTTGAACAAATCTTCGGTTGTGCTACTTAATTCCATTAAGGCTTTTTTTAACCCCACTTTTCCTAAATTATATTGATACATTCCTTTTGATAATTTACGGCTCTGAGTGGTGACGTCTTTCATGTAATCGTGAATACGAAAGATCAGGTTGCTTATAGGTTCACTGAGTTGCTTTGATTGATTGGAAAGAGTTTTGGTTAATAAAGTAATTCCTGTCAATTTTTGACAAATACTATCATGCATTTCTTGTCCCATATTACGCCGTTCTTGATTGCTGACTTCTAGTATTTCTTTTTCTAGTTTCAAGGTAATATCATAACCAAAAGCAATAATTTCAGTTAACGTGTTTTTTTGATCAAAATGGCGAATAAAATTCCAAAAAAAAGTATGCGGTTTCCCCGTATTCAACGTTAAAGTTAATTTCTGATTGAAAACATCTTCACGAAGAATCCTATTATGCAAAGTTTTCATTAATCCCGCTTGTTGATTAAAAGGCTCGATGTCCCACCATTTGTGGACAGGGGTGTTTGCATGTTTATCATCGATAATCAATTGAGCAGCGGGATTGATATAAGAAATCGTACCATCCGCTTTCAAAGCCATTATCACAATCGGGCATGTTTGGATCATGGCAAAAGACCAATCGCGTTCAATACGAAGATCTTCGGTTCGAGATGAAATCAGCTGTTCTAAACGATGTTGTTTTCTTAATATATGACGCACACGAAGAATATATACAGCGTAAAACAGGAATATGAGCAGGATACTTGCCGCTATTTGAACATACCATTTTTGCCAGAATGGGGGGAATATTTGGATGAAGGCTATCGTTGTTTTATCGCTCCATTGGCCATCTAAACTGGAACAGCGGGCATGCAATTTATAATTCCCGGATGGGATATTGGTATAAGTAATGAAATTGTGTTCGGTGGATTGATTCCACGTATGATCAAATCCCTCCAAATAGAACTTATACATATGAGTTTTGGGATTAATAAAGGGGTTCTTTTGAAAAATCAGTGGGTAAATCCAGGGAGAAATTATTAACTGGTTAA
>CAZXSQ010000265.1:0-9669 GCA_964643335.1 uncultured bacterium | reverse complement strand
GCTCGACCGAGGCAGAAATCAATGTCATTGCCTTGATCGGTGAGCGCGGCCGTGAATTGCGTGAATTCATTGAAAAGGACTTAGGCGAAGAAGGATTGGCCAAAAGTGTACTGGTTGTGGCCACTAGTGACAATCCTCCTTTGTTAAGAGTGAAAGGTGCTCTTACGGCGATGACCATCGCGGAATATTTCAGGGACCAGGGAAAAGATGTGCTTTTCATGATGGATTCCGTTACCCGTATGGCCATGGCACAGCGGGAGGTCGGACTGGCGGCGGGGGAACCGCCAACGACACGAGGTTATACACCGTCTGTTTTTGCTCTTTTGCCTTCCTTTCTTGAACGCGCCGGAACAACGCCTGGAGATGGAACCATCACGGGGTTATTCACGGTGCTGGTTGAGGGCGATGATATGAATGAACCCATCGCTGACGCCGTTCGGGGTATTTTGGATGGCCATTTTGTTCTGTCACGGCAACTCGCTCAAAAAAATCATTATCCCTCTGTAGATATTTTACAAAGCATTAGCCGTGTGATGGTTGATATCGTTCCGGAAAATCATGTTATGTCTGCCCGGCGGTTATCGGAAGTCACATCGGTTTATAGAGACGCTGAAGACCTGATTAATATAGGAGCTTATCAGCGCGGAAGCAATCCTGAAATCGATTTGGCTATCGATATGATCCCTGCCATCGACTCCTTCTTGAAGCAGGGAATTTATGAAAGCGTTCCTTTTCAAGAATCCACCAAACAAATGATGGAAATAGCCCAACAATGTACCCCTCGAAAATCCAAGCAAGCCTTAAAGCCACAGGGAGACAATAAATGAGAAGGTTTCAATACCGCCTTGAACCTGTGGTGAAACTCAAGAAATACCAAATTGAACGCAAAGAACAGGAAATTTCTGAACTTGAAACTCAAATATTGATATTGATTCAGGACATTGAAGACGGCCGGAAAGCAGTGCATGATATGCGTCGGAGATTGGTCGAAGAAGTTCCCGATGAGAACTTGATCCAAGCTGAACGCAGTTTGGACCTGTTTCAAAACTATATGGCCCAGGTTGAACGTGAAAAACAATCGGAAATAAAAAAACTTAGATCGGAGCAGGATAAAAAACGAAAAGAACTGGTAAAATTATATCAAGAAGAGAAAATGCTCGAAAAACTTCGGGAACGCCGCAAAACGGAGTGGGAGGCTGAAATGAGCAGGCAGGAAGGCTACGAAATGGATGAAATAGGTACACAGGGCTTTCATCGCCATCGAGAGAGGGGCGGCGCTCTCCTATACCTGCTTGTGCCAATACTTCTGGTGGGCGCCGTGGCTACAATAGGAATCATGACGGGAACCATAAAAGAAGATGTTCTCAAAAAAATCCCTTATCTAGGTACTTACTTCCGAAGCGCCACTGCTCCGGTTGAGATTCCGGCCGCCACTGCACAAGGCGAATATTTTACTTTAGAGGAAATGATTGGTGATCCCGATGCTCCCATGCCACAATTATTGCAAAATATGGCAGATCGAGTGGAGCAACTTCAGGCATGGGAAAACCGCTTACGAGAACGCGAAGAAGAATTGAAGCAGCGTGAGGAGCAAATTCTTGAACATGAGCAGCAACTGAGCGACCTGGTCAGTCAAGTCACTCAACAAGTCGCCATGCTCAATCAGTTGAAAACTGAACGCGCCGAGCGGGTAAAAAGTGAATTAAGTGAAAGAGAACAGGAATTGGCGGACGCAATCAGTAAAGCCAAAGCTGATGATGTAGCGCCGATTATCAACAGCCTTTTCACGAAACGCGTTGATGCGATGGGACAGGATCTGCCTCCAGAAGAAATTAAAGAAAATCGCATGATCGTCTTAAGAATATTGCATCGGGTATCGACGAAAGGGATGCAGGAACTCGTCACCGAGATTGGTGAAACCAATCCCGATACTGCTGCTGAAATGATCAAAGCCTATTATGAAACCAGTACGGAAGAACTTTATGATTTGCAGCCTACTCCCTCCCCCGCCCCCACGCCGGAGGCACTTTTA
Source organism: uncultured bacterium (assembly GCA_964643335.1). GTDB lineage: Bacteria > Hinthialibacterota > Hinthialibacteria > Hinthialibacterales > Hinthialibacteraceae > CAZXSQ01. The sequence goes on along the minus strand of CAZXSQ010000265.1, from coordinate 7,637 downwards.
CCTCCAATGCCTGTTGGTGCTACCCCGACGGCTACTACCGGAACAGCAGAGACCGGTACAATGCCATCTGAGAGTGGATAACTTTATCCCAGTCGTACTCCTCTTTAACTAAACGCCGGGCATCATTCCGTATCTCAATCCTTTTTTGGGGATTTCGAATCAACTGGATTACCGCCGCTGCGAATTCATCCGGCATGTCGGCGATTAAGATATTTTGGTTATGTTTGACATCCAAACCTTCACACCCGGTGGGAGTGCTGACAATGACCAGTCCTGAAGCCATCGCTTCCAGAATCTTTAGACGTATTCCACCACCTATCCTCAATGGAACTATATAGATATGAGCCGCTCGAAGATATTCACTGATATTCTCGACCTGGCCGGTTATCCGGATATTATGTTGCCCATTGAGTTGTAGGATCGATTCTGGTGGATTGGCCCCAACAATCGTGCAATGAATATGGGGAAATTCTTTTAAGATAATCGGCCAGGTATGGTTTAAAAAAGCCTTCACACCATCCGCATTGGGATAATAGGACATAGTTCCAGTAAAAATCAAGTTGATGGGTGCTTTGGATTCTCTAATTATTGGATAGTCATTAAGGTCCACTCCTGGTTTTTGGTGTAAAATCTGCAGTGATAGCTCAAGATCGAGTAATGTATCCCTATCTATAGGTGAAATCGTGAGTATTTGATCAAATTTCCGGCAGGATTTGACTTCATACCGGCGCGTTCGATGTCCTTCGAGCCAAGCCGCCAATTTGATGATGGGATTTTTTGAGGTGACGGCGTATCTCAACAATAAATTCCCCTCAATATTTTCTTTGTAATGAATTTTCAGGCTTTTTTCTTTTCCTGACACATAAGCCGCCGTATAAAAATTTTGAGCATGGATAACATCGAATTTTTCACGATTTATTAAATTCTGAATAAACAAAAACATATCGTGATTGAAAAAACGATAGGCTTTGTATGGTTTCCTTGAAAACAGGCATTTTAGAAAAGGAGTGAGCGACCACTTGCCATGGGCCGGAAACGCTGCTGCTTCATGACAATATTTTTTTATGTAGTCCAGGTATATGATTTCAGAGAGATTATGGTATAAACAGACAAGGCTGACTTCGTGGCTTTCAGCGAACCGTTTAAAGGTATTCCAAGTAACGATTCGTCCCCCGCTGTGGGGAGGATATGGAATCTGGGGGAAGATGAACAAAATTTTCATTTGGTTATTATAATAAAATGTAAAATTAAAATAATCTTATAATTTTTTTGTTGTAGAAGCGTAAATGGAATAAACTGAACATATAGAAACCTTTAAAAGGCTTGTCACATTATCGAAATTCACTGAGAAATGCAATGTTTACCTTTTGATGATCTATGGATTGAATTCTAAGAGTTCATGGCTTTATTAAGATAAGTCTACAAAATTTAGTTGCTTTTCACTGATAAATTTGAATAATGATTAATCTATTATGTTCTATTTATTTGTTTTTCAAAATGGTCATATGCGATGACTTCCATCATCAAGTTTCTTAAACAGTGTGAATTGTTTTCTGGGTTGGATAATGAAATCCTGCATCCCGCTTCTTCAAAATTTTACCCTGTTTATGTAAAGCCAAACCAGATTTTAATTAAAGAAGGAGAAGTTGATAGACTTTTTTATATCGTTGTTGAAGGTGAGTTTTCTGTCCTAAAAGAAACAAAAAGAGGATTGAGAGAGTTAAAAAGAATTGGTCCAGGTGAAGCGTTTGGAGAGTTGGCGTTAATTACCGAAGAAAAAAGAACGGCCACTGTTAAAGCGTTGATTGAAGGCCAATGTATCGCAATTTCCCATGAAGATTTTTCCCTATTGATTGAAAAAGATGCAAAGCTCTCCAAAAAAATGTTGAAAATACTAGCGGACCGATTGCTCAATTCAGACGAGAAGGCGACTCAGGAAATATTGAATGCGCATCAGGCTTTAATTTTCTCGTTGGCTAATTTACTCGAATCGAGAGACAGTTCGACGGGTTACCATCTCTATCGTGTTCGGGAATACTGTGTACTTCTTGCAAAATTGATCGCTGTACATCCTAAGTTTGCTGAATCGATCACTCCTGTATTCATTGAAAATATTTATATCGTTTCTCCTCTGCATGATATCGGCAAAGTGGCCATCCCCGACAAAATTTTGTTAAAACCTGGCAAATTCACGCCTGAAGAATCCCTTATTATGAAAACTCATTCTGAAATCGGTGCGGAATCTCTGTCGCGTGTGCTTGAATTTTGTGAGAATGATACATTTCGGATGGCATACAATATTGTGCGCTACCACCATGAGCGATATGACGGAACCGGCTATCCCGATGGTTTCTGCCAGGAAGAAATCCCTTTGGAAGCTCGCATCATATCCCTTGTGGATGTGTTTGATGCTTTAATTACAAAACGTGTCTACAAAACTGCTCTGAGTTGTGAACAGACCATCGAAGAAATTAAAGGTATGTCGGGAAAGATGTTCGATCCGGATTTAGTGGAGACCATGTTGTCCAACTTGGAAGCCTTCATAAATATTAGCCGGAAATATAAGAATCCATGAGCGCTTGACCACCACACATGGAAAGCATCATTATATTGTTCAACGTACCATATAAATTGAAAGGAGATAAAAAAATAATGTTAAAACTCAAGCAGCAGTCAATTCTTGTTTTTTTGGTTGTAGGATTTTTGATCAATACGACTATTCTGGTTTGGTCCCAAGACGAGGCAGCGGATGATCTCAGATCAGGCCAAAATTTCATCGAGACCATAATTTACACGGAAGAAGAAGATCAGGAAATAATTCAATTGTATGAAGGTCTTCGGGTAGCGGACGTGTCGGATGGTATGGATAAGGTGGGCTTAAAAAATGTTGGATTGATGGATCCGGCTATTCATCCATTGTGGAAAGACCTGGAAGATTTTAAACACCGCATCATCGGCGTTGCAGTCACTTGCCGTTATGTCCCGACTCAACAACCTCATACCGGCCCCATGGATACCGAAGAACACAATCGCTGGGTGGGAAATTTTTATAGTACCTATACCTCTGAACCTTTCACTGAGCTAATTCGTGAAGGAACCGTACTCGTGTTGGATGATGTTGTAGATGCGGATGTCGGAACCATCGGCTCCAACAACATCATGTCGTGGGTACTTAAGGGATGTGTCGGTGTAGTTACCAATGCCTCGGCGCGGGATACGGATGAGATCATTCTTGAAGAAGTGCCTCTTTATTTGCGCCAAAAAGGACGTGGAATACGTCCTGGCCGTAATGAAGTGGAATCGGTGAATCGCCCAGTCGTGTGTGGCGGGATTTTAGTGAAACCGGGGGATGTAATCGTCGCCGATGGGGACGGGGTCATTGTTGTCCCCAGGGAAAAAGCCAGAGAAGTGGCTGAATATGCCCATCAGATAATTGAAAAAGATAAAGCGGGACGCCGGGCTTTGTATAAAAAACTGAACATTCCTGAGGATGAAACAGTAAAATAAAAGTTTTCATTTCACAAGGATCAAGTAAATGAATAGGCCTCGTGAAGATCAATTTACCGGATGCCTTATTGGACAATGTTTGGGGGATGCCCTGGGTTTTCCCGTTGAAGGGTATCCCTCAAAATATTGCAGCAAATATGTTTCAGACTATTTAAGAACTGAACAGACAGGCGAAGTCAGCCGGGGGCCTTTTTCTTTCGGACAATATACCGACGATTCTCAATTAGCCCGTGAATTATTGTTGAGTCTGGTAGAGAATCAACAGTTTGTTCCGGAGGATTATGCCCGGCGGATAGCAGCCATATTCAAAGAAGAACGAATTGTGGGCCGGGGCCGCGCCACTGAAGAGGCCGCCAGGCGTTTGGATGCCGGTTTCCATTGGCAAAATTCAGGCACACCTCCTCCTTCTGCGGGGAATGGAAGCGCCATGAGAGCGGCGCCCATAGGTTTATTTTTTTATGACGATTTTAAACTTTTATTACGAGTGGCACATGATCAAGGCCGCATTACCCATAGTGATCCGCGCTGTTCGGCAGGAGCGGTCGCTATCGCGGGCGCGGTTGCATTGGTTCTTGAACAGCAGGAAATAGATCCTCAGAGTTTTCTTGAAACCTTGAGTGAATGGACTGGCCGGTATGACAATTCATGCGGTTTATTGTTTCAGCAATTGTTTGAATGGATTTCTTTACCCCCTGAAGATGCTGTTCATTTAATATCTAAAGCCGGTTTGGGAAATAATGTGCAGGACGGATGGCAGGGGATTACTCCATTTGTGATAAGTAGTGTCATGTGGAGTCTCTACTCATTTTTACGGACTCCCTTCGATTATTGGGAAACCATCTGTACCGCCATAGCCGTTGGTGGTGACGTGGATACTACGGCTGCTATGGCCGGTGCAGTTAGTGGGGCGCTTAACGGCTTATCGGCAATCCCCCGGGAGCTCGCCCTTCAACTGAATGATCAGAGCGAATGGGGATACAATGAATTAGTCGATTTAGCTACTCAATGCTACAAAATAAAGTGTTAGAAGCATAATCCGAGATAAAGGCACTCTTTTTTGTTCTGATATCCATCTTACTCTTTCCGTATAAAATTCTAATTGATTCGAAAGATGCACTGATTTTTATCCTGTTGGAATATTATAACGTGTAGCGTCAATTCAACTAAACGGAGCAAACAGAGACCGTTATGGAAAATATCCAGAATAAATATGATAAATTATGTAAAATTTATTAATTTTTATATTTTTGTATTGACAAATATTAGGGTTCGAATATTATGTATCCTAAATAAGTTTTATTTTATCAATTTGAAATAAAGGAATGAAACATTAAAAATGTCAACAAAAGTAGATTTATTTGAATTGGTATTAATTACTTTGAGACGAATCACACGGGCTATTGATCTTCATTCTCGCGAATTGGTTCGTAATTACAATCTGACGGGTCCTCAGTTGGTTTTGTTGAAAGAATTGGCTCGTTTTAACGAAATTACAGTGGGAGATTTGTCAAAAAAGATCAGCCTCAGTAATGCAACGGTTACCGATATATTGGATCGATTGGAAAGGCGTAAATTGGTTGAGCGAACACGAAGCAGCAGTGACCGCCGCTGTGTTATGGTGAAAGTGACGGATCAAGGCAGGGAACTCCTATATAAAGCCCCGCCTTTGTTGCAGGAACGATTTAAATCCCAGTTTGACTGCCTTAAAGAATGGGAACAAACCTTGATTCTGTCGTCATTGCAGCGTGTTGCCAAAATGATGGAAGCCAAGGATCTCGATGCGGCTCCCTGGCTTGTCAGTGAGACCATGGCCGATTTCGATGTAAATCCGGAACTGGCAGCAGAAAGTGACAGTTTCTTTAAGAATGATGAATCCGAAATGGATAAAAATGAAATAAAAACACACACCAATTGATAAAAACAGTACAAAAGAGTGGAAAGGAAGTGGCTATATGAGTGTGTCCAATGTGGAACCGGGAATTAAAAGTACGGAGTCCAATTTCTCTATCCAGTTGCCCGATGTATCCGAAACGTTGGATCAAGATAGGGAATGGTGTTGGGTTAAACATAAGGGGGAAAAGCGAAAAATTCGTTTTCACGATTATCACGAGCTCTATTGTGTGGAGGGACTCTATGAAGAAGTTTTCTATACGCAATTGCGTTGCAATTCCCCTTACACCGTTTGTTCCTTGCTGAAGAAAGAATTGAACAAACAACGTATTTCTCCCCGTTCCTTGTCGGCTTTGGATGTTGGTGCTGGAAATGGAATTGTGGGTGAAGAACTTGTCAAATTGGGTGTAAACAACATCATCGGAATTGATATCATTCAAGCAGCGGCTGATGCCGTTCAACGTGACCGCCCCGATATCTACCAGCGTTATTTTGTTGAAGACCTTACGAATTTATCCCCCAGAGCCCGTGAATATCTTGAAAAAGCGCCATTAAATTGCTTAACTACAGTAGCTGCTTTAGGATTCGGCGATATTCCACCTTTGGCCTTTGCCGTTGTCTTTAATTTGATCGCAAAACCGGGATGGATTGCGTTCAATATTAAAGACCGGTTTATCAGCAAGAAAGATTCCAGTGGATTCAGTCTGCTTATTCAGAAATTGATTGATAATAAGATGATTGAAGAAAAAAACAGTCTGCGATATCGTCACCGGCTGGCCATTGATGGAACACCACTCTATTATTCGGCTATTCTTGCGAAGAAACTGGATAATATTCCTGAAGCATGGATGCAAGAATTAATCAAAGAACACCGTGAAATGATGTCCTGATTCTAAATGATTCGTCTAACTGAAGTATCGAAATCTTTTGACGGCGGAACAACATATGCAGTAAAAAAAGTAACCTTAGACATTGCCGAAGGTGAAACGCTTGTTCTTTTAGGTTCATCCGGATGTGGTAAAACAACCACGCTCAAAATGATTAATCGGTTAATTGAACCTACCGATGGAATGATTGAAGTGGATGACCGCAATGTCATGGATTACGATCCGGTGACATTGCGGCGTTCTATTGGATATGCCTTCCAAGGAATTGGACTTTTCCCGCATTTGACGGTAGGCGAGAACGTATCGGTCGTCTTGCGATTGTTAGGAGAACCCATAAAAGATCGCCGGGAAAAAGCAAGAGAACTGCTTTCACTGGTTGATCTGGATCCCGAAGCGCTGATCAATCGTTTTCCCTCCAAACTTTCCGGAGGGCAGCAACAGCGGGTGGGAGTGGCCAGAGCTTTGGCCGCCAATCCCGCCTATCTGCTTATGGATGAACCTTTTGGCGCTCTTGACGCATTAACCCGCGATACATTACAGCAGGAACTGCTTCAATTAAAGCAAAAACTTTCCAAAACAATTGTGTTTGTCACCCATGATATTTTTGAGGCCCTGACATTGGCCGACCGTATTGCTGTCATGCATGAAGGGAGATTGGAACAGGTTGGTTCGAAAGAAGAGATACTAGGGAATCCGGCCACTGATTTTGTGCGTGAGTTGTTTGAAAAACCGGCTCGGCAACTGGCGGCTTATAGGGAGCATTTCTGATGAACCAATCTTTGATGGAATTCCTGTTGCAAAAAGCCCCGGACTTGGGAAATCGTACGGTTGAACATTTGCAGTTAACCGGCATTTCTATCGGTATTGCTGTGATCATTGGAATACCGCTTGGCATTTTCATCACCCGCAATGCATACATTCGGGGATGGATTCTGGGAGTGGTGGGTATTGTCCAGACAATCCCCAGTTTGGCTTTGTTGGCTTTTTTACTTCCTTTTTTGGGAATCGGTGTGAAACCGGCCATTGTGGCTTTAACGCTTTATGCTTTTTTGCCCATTGTCCGGAATACTTATACCGGATTGATCGGCGTTTCTCCAGATATAATCGAAGCGGCCCAGGGATTGGGATTTACCAACCGCCAGCGGCTTTGGATGGTTGAAATTCCATTGGCATTACCCATTATTGTTGCGGGAATTCGTACTGCAACCGTGATTTGCGTTGGTATTGCCACTTTATCAGCCTTCATTGGCGCGGGTGGATTGGGAGTGTTTATCAATCGGGGCTTGGCTCTTAACAACACCCGTCTGATACTTCTTGGGGCGATTCCGGCTGCCATCTTGGCTCTCCTTCTGG
>CAZXSQ010000264.1:0-9772 GCA_964643335.1 uncultured bacterium | reverse complement strand
TTCACCCAACACTGAGGCAAGACGTGGTCCAATAGCACCGCGCAGAGCCGATCCCAGAAAAAGTGATAACCGGCCATTTTGTTTTGCAGTCATTTGTACCTTGATGCGAATCCACTTCAATTTTCTTAAGTTTTGATTGGTGAAAAAGCAATCGTCCATGAGGATGTTCATCCCACACAGTTATTTTTTACGAGTCTAACAGATGGAAGTGGAATATAAAGAGATCGTTGTTTATTGAGCACAAAAAATTAAATGGAATCTCACAAATTAAAGAACTGAATAGCTGATTGGGGTATACATGTTTTTTGTTACATAACAAAAGACGCAATCTTCTGGAAAAGTGGTAGGGGCGGTTCGCGAACCGCCCTCAACCTTTTGGAACGTTTTCAATCTCCTCAAGTACGGAGAAGAGTCCGGACTCGAGCAAGCCTATGTCAACCTCTTAAGGCACCTCCAGTCTCAATCTCCTCAAGTACGGAGAAGAGTCCGGACATGCCTATGTCCCGCCTGCAGTCCAAAGCCAATTAGAGAAGGTCTCAATCTCCTCAAGTACGGAGAAGAGTCCGGACTTCCTGCTCTTAGTTAGCTCTTATGAAGCGGCAAATAATGTCTCAATCTCCTCAAGTACGGAGAAGAGTCCGGACTCCACGGTCATTGGATTGTGGAAATCGAGGTCACAGAAGTCTCAATCTCCTCAAGTACGGAGAAGAGTCCGGACAACATACGAAAGAGCAAGGCTTTTTGTCCGATGGAGGAAGAAGTCTCAATCTCCTCAAGTACGGAGAAGAGTCCGGACTTGGGCTTCTCGAAGCCTGTCCCTTGTCAGGAAATAAGTCTCAATCTCCTCAAGTACGGAGAAGAGTCCGGACTTGAAGCCCCGATTCACTCGGGGCTAGGTGCAAACGTTTCGACGAGGTCTCAATCTCCTCAAGTACGGAGAAGAGTCCGGACTTGCGAAGCCTGTCGATGTAAGATAAAAATGCGACAGGTGTCTCAATCTCCTCAAGTACGGAGAAGAGTCCGGACTTTCGAGAGCAGCCCCGCCAGCGGGATCATCAGCAACAGTCTCAATCTCCTCAAGTACGGAGAAGAGTCCGGACACTCGGTCGGTGCCGACCGTTCCGACCTCAACACGCTGTCTCAATCTCCTCAAGTACGGAGAAGAGTCCGGACGTTGTACACCACATCCCTTGTTGCTGGGGTGAGCGTTGTCTCAATCTCCTCAAGTACGGAGAAGAGTCCGGACTATATTTGAACAGCTTCCCGACAGGGACAAATGAGGTCTCAATCTCCTCAAGTACGGAGAAGAGTCCGGACTCCCCCCATTTTGGGGTATTGATTTTATTGAACTTACGAGGCCTTTTCCGGGAGCACCCCCTTTTTTATATTACATGTAATTATAATTACACCGGACTAATGGACTTAACTTCAATAAAATCAGGCAGCGGTAAACTTTTTTAATTTCAAAGCTCATATTGAACATGAATTTATCTGTCTAAGTCCAATAATTTAAACAATATAATACTTCTCGATTTTGTTGATCTCAGTTCGGCTTTCTTTTTCCGTTATTGATCGGCATTTATCACATAATCGATAACAACGAAAGTTATCCTCTGGTTCAATCAGTGCTTTCACTTCTTTCAACATGTTGTGAAAATCGTTTTTATCCAACCAGCACTCAAAAACACTTTTCTGTACACGGTCACCGAATTGCAACATACATTTTGCAACTCGGCGAAGACGCTTGTCGTCACGGATATCATAACATACAATCCAAAAATGCATCAAGACCTCTTTTCAATTTCTCTCAAAAGTTCTTTTCCCTTTTCAAAGGGGGATATACAGGGAGAATCGGATAGATCATTCAATATAGGTTGAATGACATCTTGAATGCTTTGTCGATTTAGCCGATTTTTTATATCACCCCATCCCACTCCCCGTACATCATGACCGAACGGTGTGTTATTTCTTAAAATTCGCAATGGCAAGTAGGAATACTGCCCGTATCCATCAGGTGATCTTGATTTCAGCATGGTATCCAGTTCGCAAAAATGTTGGTACACATGTTGTGGGAGAAAATAACGTATAAATATGCCACGCATCCATCCTGCATTGTTAATCTGATTAATCACCTTTTCTTTTGAAATATTATTGCTGGTAAAAAGACCATGAGTATCACTCAATTTCTCAAACCACTCTTGGCAAAAGTCTCCATTATTATCCAAGGGTGAACCTTTACCTTTGCCAATTTTTTTCACAATCAGTTGATTGGCAGTCACTTCTGTGAATTGGACCAAAAGTGCAAGTGCTGAAGTACTTTCTCCTCTTTGTTCACGCAGAATAATGTTCCAGCCATTCCACACTTCAGGATTATCCAAACATTGTCGAACTGTATTCACCAATTCTTTTTTTAGATTGCACACTGAATTTTTGAGTTCTTCTTTTATCTGGTTAAAATAACGATCAATCTGGCCTAAATGAGATTCTGCATTCGTATCCCATAACGAAAGTTTATCCAGGCATTGAGTAACATTAATCAGCATATTTTGGAGAGGTTCATCGAGGACTCGTCTTGATTTGAGCAAATCCGTGCATGCCGCGAAATTCCATCCTTCCATCAATGTGTGTAAATCCCTGAACAATTGTTCCTGCTGCAGCCGGTTCACGATAGTAATCCATTCCGGAACCGTGCGTTGTTCTTTTTTATTGTATCCAACATAAAGCATATCGGCCTTATCGATTCCAACCGAACCCAAAAGGGAAGCATTGCTCATTTGGGGAGTGCCAGGTCCCAAGCATGAAATCACTTGCAGTGGTTCATGTTCACTTTTTTGCTCTACAAGCTTTGAAAACAAATTTTTGAAATCAGCGTAGCACGCTTCGTAATCCGCTGGATGTTCGAATGTGGTTGTTTGAAGTTCGGCAAGACAGGACGCAGAGGGTATAATCTGTTGTAATATCCCTTTTTGGAATAATTGAAGGAAAATTTTTCCTAGAAAAAAGGTATCTTGTTGATCGTTTGGGGTTTGCTGAGTCTGAATGAGTGTCAAACATATTTCATCATCCGAATATTTTTGATTGACCTTATCTAAAACAACGGGAAATCGAGGAAATTCCAAACCAAGATCCAATATATCATTTTCGCTGGATGATGGACTGTCCAGCATGTGATAGATATCTTCAGTCTGATTATAAAAATTCGGGTTATAACGATTTCCCTCGATACCACACCCTCTGATATCCGAAGTACCCAGTGCATAGATTAAGTGGATCATTGACGCATCCCTTTCTTTGTGTTAAACATGGCTGATTTCTTTATTTCTCATGGAAGCCATATAATTTGATTCAGCATTTTCATCCAGCAACCGGCGGAGGAAGAATTCCAGAAATGGTTCGGCTTCAATGTGAGCGCATACCCCAGTGAATTCTTTATCTTTCTGCTTAAAAATCCGGGTTGGCCGGTCATCGGCCACAATCATTCCGACTGTAAATTCACCCTTGCTTTCCACTTCGAGATGAAATTGTTTAACGGTAAAAAATGCCGGATTAATCACATACCCGACTGCCAATGGATCGTGAAGATAGCAGCCGTTCACACCTTCATTTTGTCTATAAAAATCCATGTATTTTTTACTGATATGTTTTATAAAAGATAAAGTCCGGCTTTGAAACGTTTTTTCCATTCTTTGTATAAGGGATCGAGGCAGGATAACTTTATGCGTGACATCCAATCCGGCAAAGGTCAACGGTAAAGGGGATGAATGACCTTCCAAATAGGTATTCCGGCAAAAATCAACAACAACTTTTGCCGCTTCAGGATCGCTGAAAATATTAAATTCCGCATCGGGAGACCGATTACCGGCGGTGAAGAACACTCCACCCATGGCCACGATTTCTTTGTATTGTTTTATGGCATCCGGAAATTGTTGTATGGCTTTGGCCACATTGGTTAGGGGACCTAAAGTAATCAGTGTAAGTTCATTTGGGTATTTTTGAGCGAGTTCAGCCAACAGCGTCCAAGCGTTCCGCTGATCCAGAATAGGAGTGCAATCTTTAAAATCTTCTACATCCCCCAGCCCGTCATCTCCATGCACACTGGAAGCATTTTGACAAGGATGTGCCAACGGCGCCTCGGCTCCCTGGGATACGACAGGTACTTTTTCTAATCCAAGGGCATCAAAAATTCGAAAAACGTTCTTATTCACATGATGGACATCGACATTGCCACTGACTGTGGTAATCGCTTCCACTTTAAGTTCGGGTGAACGTAGAGCCAGTATCAATGCCAAGGCGTCATCTACTCCGCAATCGGTATCTATAACAACTTTCTTTTGGGTGGAAGGATGGCTACGAGTTTTGATCAAAGACAATCCACGTTGATATTTTGTTTGATTGACGGGGAGCACGGCGAATCGTTCTTCAATAATTCTGGCCAGTTCCTGAGTTGTTTCCTGTGGAGCGGTTTTTTGTTCTAGTTCAATTTCATAGGTGGAAATAATTGGGGGTGAGGGATTAATTGGATCATCAAAATATACAACTTCATCAAGACAGAGTTCAATCGAACGGTTTTTGTTATCCAGAACCGTGATAACAGTCCGATTGTTCTCCAATTTCAAAACGGGCTTTAAAGATTGATGACGGGGAAAAAGGTATTCCAGAATCCGGCAAGGATACAAATGCAATGGTTCACCCCGAAGCAACGCTTGGGCTTGATCCGGAGCAATCACCAGATCATCTTCCACTCGGTCAAAATACCCTTTTTGGGAAAAGATTCTTCTTTTAAGCGTGAGAATGATGGATTCTTTTTTTCGCCTCAAACGGAATGAGACTCCTGATTTAGCCAATAGTTCATCTGTATCAAGATAGATGTCTTCGATTTTTTCCTGATACTCATCTTGTTTTCTGAAGGATTGAAAAGCCGTTTCCTCCCGGATGGTCTTAAACAATTGAATTACGTTAGCTGGAGATCCCAATACTGCGAACTTGAATTCCCGTTCTGTAGGATAGGTTCTTGATGGTTGAATTTGGAATTCGGCATTCCAAAAATGCAGTCTTTCTTCAAAATACTGTTTGTAGGATTTCAAATTCCCCTGATATTCCGGTATCCCTTTTGCACTTCTGATATTCCAATAATCCTGCCCATGGAATTCTTTATCCGGCAAGGCCACTTGTTCAAACTGCCCGTTGGGATGCCAGCGTATCCAGATATGCCTGTCCAGATCCAATCCATGTTTGGTTAATGGATGCAGCCGGTGAAATTCGATAGTTTTTTCGGGGTGGATTTTTTCATATTGACGTGCCCATAAAGGACTGGGATGCCCTAAATCCCGTGGATGGGGCCAAAAAACATAAAGATTAGGCCGCCATGCCTCGGGAACGTCTTTTTGAATTTTTTCCTTGTTTTTGTGGCTGAATTGAATGCCTAAGTGCTTTAAATCATCCAGATCGCAGTGATCGGGTTTCAGAATAGTTGCAACAATGTGCAATATTTCTTCGGTATGTTCAAACCGGTAAGAGTGGCCAAAAAGAACAAAATCATGCCGCCCAGTTATCCGTATAAAAAAATTATTGGTGCTTCGGGTCAACCTCCAGTCATCGGGCAGATAATGATTGATTTCAGCTATAAGCCGGTATAACCACTTCATATCCACCTCTTTGACCCGTTCTTTGAGACGAGATGGAATATGGCCGATCTTCTCCCCCGACTTCGGAAAAATTTCATTTTTTTTAGATACCACCAGCATAACGCTCTCCCCATAAGTGATTACACCAGTGTACCCCAGAATAAAAGGAAATTTCAATAGGAAATGATGTATTTAGTATAAGGAAATCAATAGAAATGAAGAAATAAGGTAATAAATATTTTCTCTTGTATTTCATCCAACATCAATATCAACAGGTAGGGGCGGTTCGCGAACCGCCCTCAACCTTTTGGAATGTTTCCAATCTCCTCAAGTACGAAGAAGAGTCCGGACCTCTTTGAGGGACTCGAAGGAATAGAGTCTCGAATGTCTCAATCTCCTCAAGTACGGAGAAGAGTCCGGACCCCATTTCCCCACCCGGACTGCATCCGGTTCGGGCAAGACGTCTCAATCTCCTCAAGTACGGAGAAGAGTCCGGACAAGACGCAAACCCGCCGGGGTCGCGACGGCAACAAAGTCTCAATCTCCTCAAGTACGGAGAAGAGTCCGGACCCCATTTCCCCACCCGGACTGCATCCGGTTCGGGCAAGAAGTCTCAATCTCCTCAAGTACGGAGAAGAGTCCGGACAGGGTATGGCGACCCTGCCACCCTTCAACCCCAAGAAGTCTCAATCTCCTCAAGTACGGAGAAGAGTCCGGACACAATAGACATTGTCAGTCCAGGCAGCGGTCAACGGTCTCAATCTCCTCAAGTACGGAGAAGAGTCCGGACTTTATCGTCAACGAACCCTTCGGGCACTGGGTGGACCGTCTCAATCTCCTCAAGTACGGAGAAGAGTCCGGACACGACGTGTCGAGGTCACCTGCGATGACTGCAACGGGAACGGGTCTCAATCTCCTCAAGTACGGAGAAGAGTCCGGACAGGAACACAAGCACCTCACTGGTGAGGTATTAAGGAAATATTTGTCTCAATCTCCTCAAGTACGGAGAAGAGTCCGGACTTGTTCGGGGCTAACCTGAGCAACGCAGATCTGTCTGTCTCAATCTCCTCAAGTACGGAGAAGAGTCCGGACAGCCGTCGCAGAAGCTAATCCCAGCATGATAGTCCGCAGTCTCAATCTCCTCAAGTACGGAGAAGAGTCCGGACATCAGAGCGTTGGCTGCCTACGGGCGGCCAATGAAAGAAAGTCTCAATCTCCTCAAGTACGGAGAAGAGTCCGGACTCGGTGGCGATGTCTCCGGCGTTCTCCGGTTCTCTATTCAGTCTCAATCTCCTCAAGTACGGAGAAGAGTCCGGACGATTGCGATGGTAATATTGTAGCAAATATAAAACCAGGTAAGTCTCAATCTCCTCAAGTACGGAGAAGAGTCCGGACACCTCGCGGCGGAAGCCGTAGAGGCATACGAGGAATCGTCTCAATCTCCTCAAGTACGGAGAAGAGTCCGGACCGTGGCGCGTCGTAATTGACTGATCTGATCTTTCTCAGTCTCAATCTCCTCAAGTACGGAGAAGAGTCCGGACGCGCTTTGAAATACGAGGCGGCTTAGCTCAGGAATATGAAGTCTCAATCTCCTCAAGTACGGAGAAGAGTCCGGACGTTACGGGCAACTCGCAGATGCACTCTGCGAAGGGTTACATGTCTCAATCTCCTCAAGTACGGAGAAGAGTCCGGACTTCTAATGAATGTTCAAAAAACATTCATCATATAACGGAGTCTCAATCTCCTCAAGTACGGAGAAGAGTCCGGACCTCGAGGAGATGAAATGACGAATCAGAAGAAACTTGTCTCAATCTCCTCAAGTACGGAGAAGAGTCCGGACTCGTAGGGTTTGTGCCTTTCCCTTCTCATTACGAGAAAAGTCTCAATCTCCTCAAGTACGGAGAAGAGTCCGGACAGGAACCTCAGGAGGAAGAGGTGGAGTGTTATCTTGTCTCAATCTCCTCAAGTACGGAGAAGAGTCCGGACTCCCCCCATTTTGGGGTATTGATTTTATTGAACTTACGAGGCCTTTTCCGGGAGCACCCCCTTTTTTATATTACATGTAATTATAATTACACCGGACTAATGGACTTAACTTCAATAAAATCAGGCAGCGGTAAACTTTTTTAATTTCAAAGCTCATATTGAACATGAATTTATCTGTCTAAGTCCAATAATTTAAACAATATAATACTTCTCGATTTTGTTGATCTCAGTTCGGCTTTCTTTTTCCGTTATTGATCGGCATTTATCACATAATCGATAACAACGAAAGTTATCCTCTGGTTCAATCAGTGCTTTCACTTCTTTCAACATGTTGTGAAAATCGTTTTTATCCAACCAGCACTCAAAAACACTTTTCTGTACACGGTCACCGAATTGCAACATACATTTTGCAACTCGGCGAAGACGCTTGTCGTCACGGATATCATAACATACAATCCAAAAATGCATCAAGACCTCTTTTCAATTTCTCTCAAAAGTTCTTTTCCCTTTTCAAAGGGGGATATACAGGGAGAATCGGATAGATCATTCAATATAGGTTGAATGACATCTTGAATGCTTTGTCGATTTAGCCGATTTTTTATATCACCCCATCCCACTCCCCGTACATCATGACCGAACGGTGTGTTATTTCTTAAAATTCGCAATGGCAAGTAGGAATACTGCCCGTATCCATCAGGTGATCTTGATTTCAGCATGGTATCCAGTTCGCAAAAATGTTGGTACACATGTTGTGGGAGAAAATAACGTATAAATATGCCACGCATCCATCCTGCATTGTTAATCTGATTAATCACCTTTTCTTTTGAAATATTATTGCTGGTAAAAAGACCATGAGTATCACTCAATTTCTCAAACCACTCTTGGCAAAAGTCTCCATTATTATCCAAGGGTGAACCTTTACCTTTGCCAATTTTTTTCACAATCAGTTGATTGGCAGTCACTTCTGTGAATTGGACCAAAAGTGCAAGTGCTGAAGTACTTTCTCCTCTTTGTTCACGCAGAATAATGTTCCAGCCATTCCACACTTCAGGATTATCCAAACATTGTCGAACTGTATTCACCAATTCTTTTTTTAGATTGCACACTGAATTTTTGAGTTCTTCTTTTATCTGGTTAAAATAACGATCAATCTGGCCTAAATGAGATTCTGCATTCGTATCCCATAACGAAAGTTTATCCAGGCATTGAGTAACATTAATCAGCATATTTTGGAGAGGTTCATCGAGGACTCGTCTTGATTTGAGCAAATCCGTGCATGCCGCGAAATTCCATCCTTCCATCAATGTGTGTAAATCCCTGAACAATTGTTCCTGCTGCAGCCGGTTCACGATAGTAATCCATTCCGGAACCGTGCGTTGTTCTTTTTTATTGTATCCAACATAAAGCATATCGGCCTTATCGATTCCAACCGAACCCAAAAGGGAAGCATTGCTCATTTGGGGAGTGCCAGGTCCCAAGCATGAAATCACTTGCAGTGGTTCATGTTCACTTTTTTGCTCTACAAGCTTTGAAAACAAATTTTTGAAATCAGCGTAGCACGCTTCGTAATCCGCTGGATGTTCGAATGTGGTTGTTTGAAGTTCGGCAAGACAGGACGCAGAGGGTATAATCTGTTGTAATATCCCTTTTTGGAATAATTGAAGGAAAATTTTTCCTAGAAAAAAGGTATCTTGTTGATCGTTTGGGGTTTGCTGAGTCTGAATGAGTGTCAAACATATTTCATCATCCGAATATTTTTGATTGACCTTATCTAAAACAACGGGAAATCGAGGAAATTCCAAACCAAGATCCAATATATCATTTTCGCTGGATGATGGACTGTCCAGCATGTGATAGATATCTTCAGTCTGATTATAAAAATTCGGGTTATAACGATTTCCCTCGATACCACACCCTCTGATATCCGAAGTACCCAGTGCATAGATTAAGTGGATCATTGACGCATCCCTTTCTTTGTGTTAAACATGGCTGATTTCTTTATTTCTCATGGAAGCCATATAATTTGATTCAGCATTTTCATCCAGCAACCGGCGGAGGAAGAATTCCAGAAATGGTTCGGCTTCAATGTGAGCGCATACCCCAGTGAATTCTTTATCTTTCTGCTTAAAAATCCGGGTTGGCCGGTCATCGGCCACAATCAT
>CAZXSQ010000263.1:0-9794 GCA_964643335.1 uncultured bacterium | reverse complement strand
ATGTTTTTGCCCTATGTTGTGGCATCTTCCTCATCTAACATAGTTTTAAGACAACCCCTCCCTTGCCGCCGAGACGGCGGTGTTACTGGGGAATCGTTAGTGTCACACAGTGAATTGTTCCATACTGTTGAATAATTTCATCCGAATTAATGAACACAATTTCGGTGTCAGGAAACATTTCCTTATAAATTTGTTCAACTGTATTTTCATAAACTTCATAACCCGAATAGCTGGGAACCAGAAGCACTTTGCCTGAAGGCCCATTCAAAAAGGTGGAATTGAGATAAGGCCGGTAGACATACACATAATTGTTCGGATCCTCCAAAACTTCCTTGTCGATATAGTCCGCAACAAGTCTTTTCAATCCTTCTTGTATAGATATATTTTCATTATCCGTTTCAGGTACATTTTCAAAATAAGATTTGGCAAGATATTCCTGTACCCCCTTATCTTCATGAACAATCTTGTTAACCATCGCGTTTAATATGTTTTCATATTCATCCCAATGTTCTGTTTTTTCGTTTATTCCTAAAACCTTCAATAATTTTGGTGAAATCTCTTCATCCACAGATTCATCTAGGATTACAAGTAGATGAAAAAAATAAGCGAATTTTTCTAAAGTCCACAGTTCGGGGGAATCAATCAATATATCAGGTGATTCATAACCACTAGATTCGAAAAGATTTATGGTAAGTTTTAATCCAAACTCGGGGAGTTGGGAGATACGTTTTAAAGGAGGCATAGGCATTTTTACAAGACGGCGCTCAGGAAACTTTTTTTGCAGCGTCCGTATATTATTGTCTAAAATTCGTTTTGCCTCACGATGCAGGTACTGCATATAAACATCATCTGTTTCAACCTTTTCAGGATAATCAGCGACAAGAAATGTATTTTGATCAATCGGCTTAAAAATCATATCGAGATGCTTAATCGTGGCTCCGGGAAGTGTTTCCAAACACGTTACCGTTTTCATCCCGTAATAATGTTTCAATATAATTTCCAGATCTTCGCGGTGTCCTCCATTGATAAACAAAGTTTCATAAGAAATAAACATATTCCCCATCCCATCGGCAAAAATATCGCCGCCGCTCAATTGAAACGGCACTCGGATAATGGGTATATCCTGTTCATGGACTTGGCGCAGATGAAAAGCGAGATAAATCGATACCGAATCATCTTCATTTCGGATGGTGTTTTCAGTTTCACTTACGGACATATCGTCGAGAAGATTGGAGAAGGGCACTTTCAAAAAACGGTCTAATTGATAAGTTTGATCCTGCTCTTCTCTCACATCCCGGTAAACCGCATCGGCAATACAGATGAGGCCATCAGCGTCTCGAATAAACAAAGGCCCATAATCACGTATCCACTTTGTGTTGAATCGTGCAGGCACAATATGAATTTTCCGTTCCAAGTCTTCTTCGAAATACTTGTATAAATCCCAGTTCTTTAACTGGGTAAGTATATCCTTAAAAGAATACAGTTCCCTCTCATCCACCAGTAAAACAACATCCGTACTTTTAATGCTGTGTTGAATTATCGTCATGAAATAATCCATCAATTTTTGGTTTAAAAGGGCATCGTCATAAGGTAGACCCAGAACCAACGCCTCCACCGGCTGCCATTCAGGTATGACCTGATCCACTTTTCGAGGATAAGATGGGGCACGAAAGACAACGTATTCATCGACGGGTTGCCGGCTTTGTTTTTCAACAATTTCACGAATACGCTGCATTTCTTCTTGATCTGCCCAAAGATTGAAACTCAAAAAACAGAACACAAAAATAATAAAGACTGCCAGGTTTATATATTTCATCAATTTATCGCTTTCTCTGAAGCTTGAAGCTGAATAATCCTCTATATATTACTGAATTTTGATGATAAGGGGAGAAGCCGTAGACACTGCATATGCATTTTTCATATCTCAGCTTGGCATTCCGATTGATCATGTTACATTTTTATAAAGAAACCCTCTTTTTGTTTTAAGCAGACACGAGGAAGTGGAACCAAATCAGTTTCATGAATTGATAGGGATAAGAATCATGGAGGTTTTTTTCATACATGAATCAAAAAAATAGCTCGGCTTCGTCTAACGATATATTCGAACAAGGACTGCAAAAGTCTTTGGATCTGCTTCATCGATGCAGCACCTCTCACGGCTTTCTTGCCAGTACAGTGGATCGTGCAAATTATAAGCGAATCTGGGGACGAGATGGTTCCATCATCGGACTGGCTGCTTTATTGAGTGGTGACCATGATTTAATAAAAGCGTGTAAGAAAACGTTACAAACACTGGCTAAATATCAAGGTCCCCACGGTGAAATCCCCAGCAATGTTGATCCCATGAGTGATCGAGTCAGTTACGGGGGCATGGCTGGGCGAGTCGATGCGGATTTATGGTTTGTCATTTGTTGCGGAGAATATTGGTTAGCCACTGGAGATGACGATTTTCTGGAAGAGATGTTTCCTATTTTGGAAAAAATTTTTTTTCTTCTAGGCGCATGGGAGTTCAATTCCAGAGGATTGCTTTATATTCCTCAAACCGGGGATTGGGCCGATGAATATCTTCACCATGGATATGTACTATACGATCAATTGTTGTATCTCCAAGTGCAGCGAACCAGGCTTAAAATCCACAAGTATATCTATGAATCCACCGATCACAAACGCCTTGAAGAGATGAGTCATCTTAAACATTTAATTCGTGCCAATTATTGGTTCCAGGATGAGGGCAGGATACCGGATGAGGTCTATCACGAAATACTTTATAAAAAAGGGTATAAAGCCACTTGGTACTGCAATGGGAATTACTGGATGCCTTATTTTTCTCCGCAAGGTTACGGTTATCGTTTCGACAGTTTTGCGAATGTTCTGATATCTCTTTTGGATATTGCCGATGATTTTGAACGGCAGCGAGTTGATAATTATATTAAAAATGAAATTGTGCAGGATGGATTTTCTCTTTTACCCGCCTTTTATCCAGTTATTACACCGATTGATGATGAAGACTGGAAAGAATTAAAAACAACGTTTTCCTACAGTTTTAAAAACAATCCTTATGAATATCACAATGGCGGGCTTTGGCCCATGATTACCGGCTTCTATGTAGCCGACCTGGTGAAGCGAAGTGAAAAAGAAAGTGCGAAACAATTTCTTCGCTGTATCCATGAAGCAAACGCCTTGAAAATGGACGAAGAAGAGTGGAGTTTCCCCGAATATGTTCACGGGCAAAAATTTACTGCCGAGGGAACAAAACATCAAGGATGGAGTGCCGCCGGGGCGATTATTGGTCACTATGCACTCGAAGGAAAAGAACTATTCAGGAGTGATAAAAATGAATAACAGCATTTTATTATGCAGCGATCTCGATAGAACGATTCTGCCAAATGGTGAGCAGGAAGAGTCTCCCCAAGCCCGCCCTTTACTGCGAAGATTGGCACGTAGGGAAGAAATTACACTCGTTTATGTGAGCGGCCGGCATAAAAAACTGATACAAGATGCCATTGAAGACTATCAAATTCCCACACCGGATTATGCCATCGGAGATGTCGGGACCACTTTATATGAGGTAGGGAAGTCAGAATGGGACCCATCGGAAGGATGGCAGCAGGAAATATCCCAGGATTGGAAAGGAATGAGTCATGATGATTTGGAATCTTTATTGAGTGATTTCAATCAACTCAGACTTCAGGAACCTGAAAAACAAAATACATTTAAACTCAGTTATTATGCCGATGAAGGCATTGATTCGAAAGAATTGATTCAAAAAGTAAGAGAACGGCTTGATGAGAAAGGTTTAAAAACCAGCATTATTTGGAGCATAGGTGAACAAAACAAAATTGGTTTACTGGATATCCTGCCCGAACGCGCGACCAAACTGCATGCTATACAGTTTTTAATGAATAACAAGGAATTCTCTGAAGAGCAAACTGTCTTTTCTGGTGACAGCGGGAACGATCTTCCCGCTCTGACCAGTGGACTGCAGGCGGTTTGGTCAAGAACGCAAGAGAGGATGTCCGAAGTGAAGCAGTGGAACAAGTGTCACAAAAAGGATGCCGGGAAAAACTTTACCTGGCACAAGGCGGATTTCTGGATATGAATGGCAATTATTCCGCTGGGGTGCTTGAAGGCTTGGCGCATTTTCATCCCGTGACCAAAGAATGGATGGAAGAATTTTTGCAAGAGCAAATGAAATTGTGAGTCTAATGAGACCGTTTTTCCAGATATTGCTGATGATATTCTTCGGCTCTATAAAATGTGGATGCAGGTATGATTTCCGTCACGATTTGGCGGTTAAAACAGCCTGAATTCTGTTGCTTTTCGTTTGATGCTTTTGCTTTCTTTTCCTGTTCCGGATTGTGATAAAAAATGGCTGAGCGGTACTGTGATCCAACATCCGGACCTTGACGGTTCAATGTCGTAGGATCGTGACATTGCCAAAATACTTCGAGCAAATCATCGTAAGTGATTTTCGAGGGATCATACTCCACTTCAACCGCTTCAGCATGGCCGGTTTGACCGTTACAAACATCCTCATATGCAGGATTTGGCATATCCCCCCCGGTATAGCCTACTTGAGTTGAAACCATGCCATCCAATTTACGAAAGGCCGATTCCACTCCCCAAAAACACCCAGCGGCAAAAGTTGCTTTCTCAGTCATTATTGATTAAACGCTCCTTTTCTTGTATGAACTGATTTTACTTTCACCCCAACACATGACCAGGGTATCTTAAGGAGTGTGGACATCCTTGTCCGCATTTTTGAAGTACAATGATAACTTTTTCGCTTACACGTGCGGGCAAGATGCCCACGCTCCTAAATAAAAAAGCCTGCCCAGTTCCCTGAGCAGGCCATAATTCAGTGTATTTTGAAAGGATCAATAAATTTCCCATCCATAAACGGCAGTATCGTCACGGAGAGGATTCTCAAGAACAATCGCGAATGTTTGTTCTGCAGCGGTGAGTTCCTCGGTATTCGGATCCAATGTCACACCATCAGCGGCGATCAAAATTCTTTGATTGGTCATGGAAACATTACATTCTTTGGACAGGAATCCCTGGATTTCATCCTGGTATCCTTCATGAGTCTGGAAAGCAAAGAATGTAGGGGTAACCGGTTCCATATCGCTGTTGAAAATCCTAGCGACAATCTGGTCTTCGGCAGGTTCACTGGTGAGAACATAAGCGACACAAATATTGCCTAATTCATCCACGGCTAGTTCACCCCGGCCGAAAGTTCCGATATCCCACAGTTCAATTTCGTTTGCAGTGACTTCTTTATCGGCTTCACCGGTCTTGGCATTAAGCCGCGAGAGTTTCATATCACCGATATCATCATTTCCGGTGATGTATACAAAATCTGAAGTGATGTTGGAGGCGATGCGGGTACCGTCACCACGTCCGGTATCTTGAACAGTGGTCCAATCAGCTTGTTGGACGACATGCTGGAGTTCTCCGTCATTGGTATACAGTGACATGATGCCTTCCGTTCTGACTGCAAAACCACCATCGAAGGGAGCCATATTCGACCAGATGCTGTGGCTTTCGTTATCGCCAGCTGCGTTGAAGGGGCCTTTGATTACGTCGCCGGTCTCACCGTCAAAAATTGTACCCATAGCCGCTCTACCTGGAAAAGCTACCGCATTTCGATCTTCAACAACCACAATATAGTTTCCATCCGACAGGAAACGTATATCACCTCCAAAGCGCATTTGATCACTTTGAACACCTTCGATATCAGCAGCACCGTAAACTGGATCGATAACATTCGTGATGGGTTCTACGCCGTCTGGATTCCTGTTGAAGAGCTGAACGGCTGCGATTTGCTTGTCGATATAGGCAAATGACCCTTCCCAACGGTCATTGCTATTGAACTCATCATATAAAAATGGAGTGGATTCAGAACCAACGACATACCGGGTGCCACCAGGTCTTCGGTCACAAGCGATACGTGGAGGATTACCACTTTGGCGGGCTTCATTAAAATTCGTTGTAAAAGGTTCACCATCATCACCATAGAAGCCCCAATATTCTTCAATGGAGCCGTCAGGGTTGATAAAAGCAACCTTACAGTTCATACCTGTGATTTCATCCTTTGGGTATGCACCGGCTACCAACGCGAAAGTGCCGTCACCAAAATAATCGGTAAAGGGTTCCCAATAACTTCCCATATCTACATCTTCACTAAAAAACAGCGTATCAGGGACTAAGACGGTTAATTCTGCGGTTTCATGATCCACAGGCACGACCACATCCTGGGCAATGACACCAGGCACAAATAACGAAACACAAAATACCAGCACTAGAAATTTGAATAACTTCATTGTTTTCTCCTTTTTATTGATGCATTTTCATTCATACAAAAAAAAACCGAAATTCACTAACTTACTGCAATGTTTCTGTTAATCACCTCCTTTTATATAAATATATATTATATTTGTTTGATTATATATACTATGCAAAAAAATTTGTGAAAATTAAAGGGTAATCTTCAAATAATTGCAAGAATTTTACTGGAAATATATCATAGATATGTGTGAATTTAAATTATTTTTGATTAAAAAAAATCGGAGAAGACCATTTTTGAGTCTTCTCCTATTATTCTATAGGAATTAATCTCGAAGAGGGTTATTCTGCAATTAATTCAACTCCTTCAGTAACTGCTTTTGTGCTCTGATCATAATAGAGGTAAGCCGAGCTGGTACCACTGTCAGCCCTCACGGGGAATCGGGCTTTCACTTGAAAAGTAAATTCCAGTGGGATTCCGCTCTCAAAGTGTTCCACATAAAAGATCAATTTCCGGCCTGCTTGTTCTATTCGCTCGATAATCTCCATATTTCGAACCGGTTCCAGTGATTCTTGAACCAAATCGAAACCGGTCGGGATGGATACATCCACAATGGCCATGCCGGTTTTCTCTTCCACGCCGAAGTAGCGTGCAAAAACATGAACATCCACCAAATCATCTACAGACACATGTTCAGAAGAGTATTCCACGCGAAGTTCCATATTTGGATCGGGTGATTCCATGGATGCAGGAACATTGAAAGCCTGTAAAACCTGATAGAGTACAGTTCCCTGGCCGGACTGCCGGAGTTCGACTTCGCTGGCGCTGTCAATTTCAAGTGACTGCAAAACATCGAAATTGGATGAATTCAGATTAAATGTATGTACATTTTGCCCGTCGACTAAAACATCCACCGTTACATCGAGTTCACGGCTTTGATTGATTGCGGCGGCTGTCATCGCCTTAAAAGCAACGACTGTATCCTGTGTACCGCCGTAACCACCTAAATGATTTCGTTGAGAAACCAACCACTCTAGAGCGGGTTGTGCCTGAATCATACGGTCTGTGTTTAACATGGCTAAAATAGCATATCCGGTCGATTCAATGGGATGCGGTTCCCAATAAACCCCGTCTGCATTAGAGAGGCTTTGTTCCTGGAGTTGATCAATAGCCTGTTCAGCGGATGGACGTCCGGCTTTAGCCAAGGCATACGCTATCTGCGAAAGTACATAGGAATTCATGTCTTCGTTGCTCAGGTTACTTTCCAGATAATTGAGGGCATTTTCCAAAGCCTGTGAATCCGAGTCACCATAATCCAGTAAGGCCATAGTAACAAAGGCGCTTAAACCCAGATTCCCATTCAGTCCGCCCACCATTTCCTGATGGATTACGAATCCAACCGGTTCCCAGGAGCCATCGGATTTCTGGTGATCCACAATCCATTTTGACGCTTCAGAAAGAACTTCTGAATCGATAGTCCGTACCTCACGCGCGTTGCTGAAGGTGGATAAAACAAAGGCTGTCAGCCAAAGACTGCCGCTGTCATCCTGCTGACCAAAGGCCGAAAACGAGCCGTCGTTTCGCCGAAAGGTCAGTTGCCGCTGGTAGCCTGTGGTTATGAAATGTTCCGCTTTCGCTCGGATTTCCGGTATGAGCTGCTCAGTTGCTTTAAGATAACGTAGCACTTCTATATCGGGAGCCAGGAAAATCATGTTCTGTTCACCACAGCCGAAGGGCATCTCCAAAAGATTCTCCAAACCGGCCATCGATTGCCCCATCAAACTGGATGTAACCGCTACCCGGTAAAATTCCGAATCAGGAACGATAAATTCCCTAAACGGCCTGTCATCTGGAATCGGAGGATCGGTTGGTTCAGGAATTCCGGGAGGAATGACGGGGAAAGAGAGATCGATAACCACTGAAGTGGAATCCTTCAAAATTCCATTATGAACGATATTTCGCCTGACGCCTTCGGGTTCGACCCGTAATTCCTTGCGAATTGCATCGGCACGCTGGGCGGACTGGGCGATTAGTGAAATTGGGATTGTTCCTACTATAGAAGGTTCAAGAGTGAAAGACACGGAAGCGATTCCATTGGCCGGTACATCGATTTCTTGAACAGGATCATCCTGCAGCCCCAAACCTTCGCTTTCTTCCAATGTGATACGAATATGCTGTTCTTGATCGATGTAATTGAACACCCGTACACGAAGCGGGAAGCGATCTCCTCTGATAACAGCATAAGGTAAATCCGGTTCGACAAAGAAATCTTGAAATACACGTAAAGTACCTTCGGTCATGCCGATTCCACCAGGGGAAGTGGATAAAGCATGAAGTTTCCAAGTCGTAATACTGTCCGGTGCCGTGAGTTCCAAATTCACTGATCCGTTACTGTTCGTTAGGAGTTCAGGCTGCCATACCCAAGTTTCAGGGAAGAATGTTCGGACTCGTTCGGGTTCCTGATATTGTGTTTCGTTGCTTCCCGCTCCGCCGGCTGCATCTTCAAGTTCGGGTGGGAAAGGTACGGGAAATGCCGGCCCCAAAACAGGATTGCGCCTAAATTGCCAAGGATCGACCTCTCTTGCTTTTGGAACAAGAAGCGTATCAGAAACGATCAGCTGGAGATTATTTTCATCCAGAATATCTTCTGCACCCTTCATTCCAAGCGTCGGGGCTGATGAACCGGTTCTTCCAGGGATAAACGGCCCGGGAGCGGGTTCAGGTTCATCTCCAGGATGGACCTCGGCTTGTGGTTCCATAAAAATGCGCTCGAGTTCTGCAAAAACATTGCGAAGATTCAAGCGTCCTTCGGCCAAAGCAAAAACCGATTCATCAACGACCGCTAAGCCGATCATGGCTTGTTCCTGGCTTTTTAATGTTAGACTGGCCGGTTCGCCTGGGCTGACTTCCTCCGCATTAAAGGAAGCGTTCAATGAAACCGGGGTGGACATTTCAACCTGAAAAGGCAAAACATCAGCGGAGACTTCATTATCGGGTTGAATCATATAAGCGACAACACGAGCGGAAGGTGACATTTCGTGGGTTACAGGGAATCTAATGGTATCGCTCTCAGTAAAATCAGAAAAAACAGTTCGCCCATTGGCGTAAACATCATAATACACAGTCCCCATATTGGTATAATTTACATCAAAGACAGCTTCATCTCCAACCGAGTACACTTCAGAATCACGCTGACGAAGATGAATATAATTGGAGCCAGGCGAATAAACAGCATTTAATATCAATGTTTCTTCTTCTCTCCTTCCTTCCAGAGTAGTGCGGGCAATAATCGTTGCCATGCTGGTTCTTTCAGGAACATTAAAAAAGTATGATTTGATGCCATTTTCCGTTTCAATTGCATCTTCGATAGTTTGAATAGTGTCAGCATTCTCATCCAAAAAAGAAATTTCTAATTGGACTTGTTGTGAAAGCGGCTTGCCGCCAGGGGTTTCGGTAACAATCAGGACTTCTTGATTAAGTCCTGGCTTGATAATCGGGGTTTCTGAGA
>CAZXSQ010000262.1:5057-9809 GCA_964643335.1 uncultured bacterium | reverse complement strand
TCTTATAAATCGGTTCGCGATTTTCAACATCCCGCCAGGGTTCTTTGTAAATACGGTAGCCCCTCACACCTTCGGCAAAAATGGGTTCGCCAATAACAAGTGTTCCTTTGTTTCCTTGGAAGGTGACTTTCCAACCGTTGTCGAAACTGTTGTTGTAGGAAAGAATCCACGAGGCGGTGAATCCGTCGTATTCATAACTGGCGCTAAAGACGTCGGGGCATTCGCCTCCCAAAATATATGAACCGCCCTGCATGACAGCTGAAAGCGGAGTCCCTTTCCCCATAAACCACTGAATAAGGTCCAATAAGTGAACGCCCTGGCCGGTAATCATGCCGCCGGAATAGTCCCAGTACCAATTCCACTGCAATGCCCGGCGTGGATCAAAGGGCCTTTTGGGGGCGGGGCCAAGAAACAGTTCCCAATTGAAATCTCCTTTGACTTGTACGTTCGGATTCAATGGCCGGACATTCCAGTACCATTGAGCGCGTACCAGTGTGACTTCTCCCAATATGCCTTGATCCACTAAATTTTTGGCTTCAATGCACATCGAGGCGCTGCGGCGCTGCATACCTGCTTGAACAATACGGTCGCTGTTACGGACGGTTTTGATGCATCGAACGCCTTCTTCAATCGAATATGTCATAGGTTTTTCAACATAAACATCCTTGCCGGCTTCGACAGCGTCGATCAGCTGAGTGCCGTGAAGGTGTTCCGGTGTGGCGATGATCACGGCATCGATGTCTTTCATTTCGAGAAGCTTGCGGTGATCGGCAAATCCTTTGGCTTGCGAGCCAGCGATCTCAAGTCCTCTTTTGCGTCTGGGTTCGTACGCATCACAAATGGCGACAAATTCAACGGAGGGGTCGATATCTTTAGTCAGCACCATCAACCGGCTTCCCCGACCTCCGGAACCGATCAACCCGATGCGAATTTGATCGTTGGCCCCCACAGATTTTCGCGGCTTACTTAACAAGCCCATGGTGGCAACCGCGGCTCCTGATTTACCGGCTTTGTCCAAGAAATTTCTTCGATTCATTTGATCTGATACCATTTTTATTTCCTCGCTTTATCTTTGTGGCTCAACATTTCTGGTTTTAATATTTCTTCAAAACAGATGAATGATAGCATATTTTGTTTTCATTTTTTAGGAGAATGGTTTTTACCGAGTCATGTTTTAGCGAATGCTGTGGGTTTACATTTATGGCTACATGTTAAGGTACGTGGATTTTACATGCTGCCGCCTCGCTGGGGATAGATTATATTCTGCCGGGGAGCGGGAGGCGGGGCTCGAACCCGTAACCTTCTGCTTGGAAGGCAGATGCTCTACCAGTTGAGCTACTCCCGCTTTTTTTTGGCGGTATAGTAAATGTTTCAATTATTTTTGAATAAGCGTTAAATATTATCCCTTGCAATTGTAACGTGTCAACTGGATTAGAACCAAAAATTATTGGTTTAAGTGTTCTTTACCAGTTCAGTTAATATTTGAGCGGCTTGTTCATCGCCGGAGACATTGGGTATAGCAAAATAACACTTTTTTTTCTCTTCCACACTTGAATACAGGGTATCAAGGAATTCCCATTTCCCAGAGAAAAAATCTTCACTTGAAAGTTCTTGTATTGGAATGTATTGTTTTGTCTCATGTACCAGCACATCATGCTCGGGAAAATCGGAGCGGGGCGGGTAGGCAATCGGGATACCATGCGCTATACATTCTGTGACAATCCCATAGCCCATTTTAGCCAGGACGATGTTACTTGCCTGCACAGCATCAGGATGATAGGTTGCAATGGGGTCTAAAAAACGCAGATTGTTAGGGCCGGTGAAGTCTTTGTTGAATGTCAAAAAAGTTATTTCTGAATGCGCTTGCAGCCGATTTAGCGGGATGTGCTCAATATCATGGCCACCAAATGAAATCAAAACAATGCGCTCCTCGTCTTTTAATCCAAATTGTTGACGGGCTTCTTGACGTGATTGGTTTGATTGGCGGGCTATTAGAGGAATGTCTTTGATACGCGGGAATACAGACAAATCACCTGCTAATGGAGTTCGAAGCAGCAACGTAGTTTTTTGATAATAAGTGCTGATCTGATCAATAATGGATTGAAAGTTAGAATCGTATTTCAATAACGCGCTTAAAATCCAGTCCCAGCTGAAATTAGCGATGATCACGCAGGGAACCTTGGCTTTTTCCGCTACGGCTAACGCAAACGGTGAAATGTCTCCTACAATAAGAGCTGTAGGATTATTTTTGAATCTGGTCAGTTCTTTATCGGCCATGGAGGGGTATTGATTCAGCAATTCGGTCCATTGTTCAAGGGTTCTTTTTGAATCTTGATGCAGGCAGTCGAATTGAATGATACCAGGATCGTGGCACAATTCATGGTAGGTGAATTGCCGATTGAGAGACTTTTCAAAAAGCCATTTTGGAGCCGAGGTGATGATTTCTATATCGATCCAGTCAGGTAATTTCGACATGACGGCGATTTCCCGGGTTGAATGTCCAAATCCGTGAGAGGATATGTAAAAACGAATTTTAGACATGATGAAGTCAACTTTCAGTAACGCCGGCATCTTACCAGCTCGTGCGGAAATGCCGCCGAGATGGCGGCGTTACATTATATGATACAAACAATATAAAGGAGAATTGATAATGGAAAACCCTAATGAAAACCTGGTGATTGCTTTTACCACCCAGGATCATGTGCAGGAATCGTTGGTAACGGGCGCATTGGATAATGCGGGTATTGAATATGTGGTTCGTAGTTTTGAAGATTCCACATTTGACGGTTTGTTTAATAGGGAAAAAGGACATTCCCAAATTCTGGTGTTGGAGCATGAAAAAGATAAAGCTAACGAAGTTATTTCTCATACACTTTCTGATAATGAATGAAGAGCAGGCTAAATGCTAAAATCTAACATTCAAGCCTTGACGAATCTAATCGTTTTTATCAAAATGAATTAAAACCGGTAATATTTTCATTCGATTCTTTGATTGGTAACTAATGAATGTTTGTGGGAGGAGATTGTAATGAGTAAGAACGGTGGATTTACTTTGATTGAATTGCTTATTGTTGTAGCCATTATTGGTATTTTGGCTGCTATTGCTGTTCCAAATTTTTTGAACGCACAAGTCCGTGCCAAAGCCGCCCGTACTTTCTCGGATTTACGTATGCTGGATGAGCAGTCCAAAATCCGCCATATGGATACAAATTTGTGGCTGATCGACGGCAACGATGCCGGAGAAGATGACGGTACATTTAAATGTGCGTTTCGGGGCGGATTGAATCATTTTGGTGTGACGTGCAGTCAGGCTAAAGTGGATTGCCAAATTTGCGGAGATAACTTTTTCAACGGGCAGACTTGGGCATTATTGACCACACCAGTGAACTACATAGGCTCGATTCCAAAAGACCCCTTTGGCGGTGGTTTGTTCTACGGTTATGAAGATCGCGATTGTTCGAATGGTTCACACTGCCCCCATTGGCTCATGTTCGCTGCCGGGCCGGATGGAGATATGTGTGATTGGTATACTGACCGCCGTGCTGAGCCGTATCAACCCTCGAACGGCGTAGCCTCCAATGGCGATATTTGGCGGATGCATGTATTTCAAAATACTTATTTTACCACAGAATTTATGAATGTAGCGATTGTGAATTTTTGATGATAGTTTTGATTTAACCAATAAAAAGGGCGCGTTTGTTTTGTGAACGCGCCTTTTATTATGAATGTACCTCAAAATAAACAATTTATATGGGGGATCATATATTAATCGGAGGTTTTTATGTTTAATGGAATTTTTCGTATTCCCAGTCCCAAAAATGAACCGGTTTATTCCTACGCGCCGGGTTCTTCTGAGCGAAAAGAACTTCAGGCCAAGTTAGAAGAGATGAAAAGGAACCCGGTTGAAATCCCACTCATTATTGGAGGGAAAGAAATCAAGACCGGCAACCTGGTGGAAATGCGCTGTCCTCATGATTTGAGCCAGGTTCTTGGGCATTATCATCAGGGCGACGCACTTCATACACATAAAGCGATAGAAGCTGCCAACGCTGCCAAAAAAGAATGGTCGGAGATGCCGTGGGACGCTCGGGCTATCATTCTTCTCAAAGCAGCGGAGCTGCTTTCCACTAAATACCGATCGACATTGAACGCGGCGACCATGCTTAATCAAAGTAAAACTTGTCATCAGGCAGAAATTGACTCGGCTTGTGAACTGATTGATTTTTGGCGGTTTAATCCACATTTCATGCAGGAGGTGTACGGTGATCAACCTATTTCGACACCGGGCATGTTGAACTATATGGAACATAGACCCCTGGAAGGTTTTGTGCTGGCGTTGACTCCGTTCAATTTCACTTCCATTGCCGGGAATCTGCCTACTGCCCCAGCTCTGATGGGGAATGCTGTCGTTTGGAAACCGGCATCAAGTGCGATGCTATCCGCTTACTATATTATGAAAATACTGCAGGAAGCAGGTATGCCGGACGGCGTGATCAATATGATCCCCGGCCCCGGTCCTGTCATCGCTCCCCCCGCGCTGGATCATTTGGATTTGGGAGGAATTCATTTTACCGGAAGCACCTATGTGTTTTCCACGATCTGGCTGGCTGTCGGTTCGGATATCCGCAAATATTATTCTTATCCTCGCATCGTCGGAGAGACCGGCGGCAAGGACTTTATTTTCGCCCATGCTTCTACGGATGAGGACGCCTTGGTGGCCGCACTGGTGCGTGGTGCTTATGAGTATCAAGG
>CAZXSQ010000262.1:0-5047 GCA_964643335.1 uncultured bacterium | reverse complement strand
TTATATTCCCGATTCTATCTGGCTTTCGGTTAAACAAAAATTGATGGATGAAATATCGCGGGTCAAAATGGGCGATATTTGTGATTTCACAAATTTCATGGGTGCGGTTATCGATGAGAAAGCCTTCAAAACCATCACCGGCTATATTGATTACGCGAAGGATAACTCCGATATGGAAATCCTGTGCAGTGGGAATTATGACAAAACCAATGGCTATTATATTGAACCTACTGTGGTGCAATCGTTGAATCCACAATCCAAACTTATGGTTGAAGAGATTTTCGGACCGGTTTTGACTCTATTTGTTTATCCGGAAAAAGAGTATGAACAAAATCTTCATCTGTGCAACACCACCAGTCCATACGCTCTAACCGGTGCGATTTTTGCGCAGGACCG
This sequence comes from uncultured bacterium, assembly GCA_964643335.1. GTDB lineage: Bacteria > Hinthialibacterota > Hinthialibacteria > Hinthialibacterales > Hinthialibacteraceae > CAZXSQ01. Next base: position 4,651 of record CAZXSQ010000262.1, on the reverse strand, counting down.
CGCTGCGATTGTGAAAGCCGCCAACATCTTGCGTCACGCCGCCGGGAACTTTTATGTGAATGACAAACCCACCGGTGCCGTAGTCGGCCAGCAGCCTTTCGGCGGCAGCCGCGCATCCGGCACGAATGATAAGGCGGGATCGTGGCTCAACCTGGAACGATGGGTATCCCCTCGCACCATCAAGGAAACGTTTATCCCCCCGAGGGATTGGCGATATCCTTATATGGATGAGGAATGATAGTATCATTTGTTATGTAGTCATTAAAAGAGGTGGGATGCTTTAATGAATTCCACCTCTTTCCATAGATATAGATACAGGGATGTGGCTCCCGGTAGAGTCTCACCCTTCCAACAGAGCTTGCCCTCCCGTCCTGGTTAAAAAGAGTTCATTTGCTTTGGTCAAGTGTTTTTTTTGTTCGACTTTTTTTATGTCATCTTTCTGATTTTTGTTTCCGCCTTTTTATTTTTTGTTGGGCGCCCAACTTTTTTACTGGGCGTTTTTGTTGACTACTTTTGTCCGGTGCGAGTTGCTGATGCTTACCGCCACCGTTTGACCTGCCGGTTTGCCCTCTTGACCGGCAGGACGGCTGGGTCATCCCTCCCAGCCGGGTCTGCTGACCGGTTATCAACCTTTGTTTGTCCGCCGAATACTACCGGCGAACGGTGTAGTCATGGGTGATTTTTCCATCAAACCGCAGTGTGTGAGCTACAACGCAAGGGCTGACTGCTTCGCAGTCTTGCCCTTGGCACCCACTCTCTGCCACCCAGGTATGACGGTACTGCTAAACATAGCGCTATGTATTGCCCGAAAGTTAGTATTGCAAGTTATGTGCCAATTATTATATTTTTGTTGTAAGTACTGATATTTTAGGTGGTTAAGTGTTGGATTTTTGGGTTGGTTTTTTTGTCTGAATCGGGATGGTCAGGATGGAAGGATGCCAGTATTTGATTTTACCGTTTACGTGTGTGGCTGTGTAATGTATTTGAAAAAAATGGTGGTTTCGTTTCGCTGCCCTACACCTGCTAAGTCTGAAAATTTCTATTATAGTATAAACAAGTGTCCATGTGAAAATTTAAATTCTAAAAAGGAATATGATGACATGTTATGAAGGATAAATGGTTTGTCGTCTTAACGGCTCTTCTTCTCGGGTGTTATGCCACACTGAGCCAGGTGATTTTGTTTCGTGAAGAATTGATCGTGCTTGAGGGAAACGAACTGGCGCTTTCGCTTCTGCTTTTTTGGTGGCTTATTGGGATTTCGGTTGGAGCTTTGTTGCCAAAAATTTTGCGCGTCAAGAAATATATAGACTCAATGCTTGGCGTCTTGTTTTTGTTCATTCCATTGTTTTTATTGTCTTGTGTGTTCGTAACTCGAATTGCGGCATGGATCTTTACGCTTCCTGTTGAAGAAAAACCTTCCCCCTTTTATATGTTAATCATATCCTTCGTTTCGGTATTTCCTGTCAGTGTGTGGATTGGTTTTACGTTCCCAATGTTAGCAACTTTATTGAGCAAGATTGGAAATGCAAAAAAAGATTCAGGGGGTGAAGGTTCCGTTTCGATTGGGACGGTTTTTGCGTTGGAATCTTTGGGGAGCATGGTGGGTGGTGTTCTGGTGATTTTAAGGCTTGTGCCGACTTTCAATCCTTTTCAAATTGCTTTTTTCATGTTGGGGCTAGTGTCACTTGTGCTTATATTTCAACCTATCCAAGGTAAAATCCGCCACGGCGGACGGGTGATATATGGAGCGTTGGCCGTTATTATTTCTGGTTTGTTTGTGTTGGATATTCCTGGTTCTTTGGAATCATGGAGTGCTAAAATTCGCTGGAACACCCGGCATCCGGGATATGAGGCAGTGCGGGTTTTGGAAACGCCTTATCAACGCTTGGAAGTGGGTGAAAGGGAAGGGCAGTATACCGTTTTCGGGAGTGGCACGCCACTTTTTTCTTTCCCCAATGAGTATGAGCAGGCCCATTGGGCGCATGTGGCTTTATCCCAAAACCCGAATCCGGATCGTGTGCTGTTGATTGGAAGCGGGGGGCTGAATTTGATTGAACATTTAGCCGAACACAAACCGGATAAGTTAACCTGTGTAGAAATCGATCCGGGAATTTTGCAGATTTCCGATATTGAAGAAAAGTCAGAGATGTTTGAGGATAGAGAGCCGATTGCTTTTATCCATTCCGATCCACGAAGATTTTTATCCGCTCTGGAAGAAGAATACAAATTCGATGTTATTGCTGTAAACCAGCCGGATCCTTCCAACGGATTGCTCAACCGTTTTTATACTTATGAGTTTTTTACTCTTGCGCTTGAGCATTTATCAGAGAACGGGGTGTTTGTCATTACTGCAACCGGTACACCGAATTACGAATTTGGAGATATCGGGGCCTATAGCGCAACATTATACTGGACTCTGCGTGAAGCCTTTCCCAACGTTATGGTGGTTCCAGGAACGCAATGGTGGTTTTTTGCCAGTCCTTCTATCGACTTTATATCCGATCCTGAACAATTAGGTGATCAATTAAGCGAAACCGGATTGGAATGTGAACTTTTTTCCCCCGAATTCTATTCGATATATTTTGATCCACAACGAATCAACCAGTTGGAAGAAACTCTGCAATCTTATTATGCGCTTCCAAGAAACTCGGATAAAAGGCCTTTGTGTTATTTATACGATTTGGTGCTTTGGTCCAAGCAATATGGTTATTTGCGGGGGCTTCCTATTGAAGATATTGCGGGATCGGGGATGCAATTACTTTTGATGGGTGTCATGGGGGGAATTGCTCTCTTTCTCATTCATGCTGCCGGATTGAAACTTATACTGCCAAGAAATATGCCGGCTGGTTTTCTTTCTCTCATGATTTTGGCGGTCACCGGATTTTCGGCAATCGGGGCTGAAATTGCTATCTTGCTTTTTTATCAGAGCCGGGTGGGTTATCTTTATCAACATGTTGGAATTTTTTTAGGGATTTTCATGCTGGGATTATCCGTAGGGGCGGCGTTAGGCAATCGCTATATTCGCAAGTTCGAAAAAACTATACCTATGATGCTTCTTTATGTGGATTTGGGATTGATATTGGTGCTTGCTGTTACACCGCTGCTTTTTAAGGGATTGGATTCTTTTCAATTTTCAATAGTGGAAGTGGAGATGCTTTTATTAATGTGGATCGCCTTTGTTGCTATTTTGGCCGGTGTTCTTTTCCCATTCGTATCGCATCTGGTTGAATTATCGAATCAAGATGTTACCTCTATCGCGGGATGGGTGGATATGAGTGATTGTTTTGGCGGTGCGGTTGGTGCTTTGGTGTTGGGTTCCATTTTTGTTCCATTGATTGGGTTGGTTTATGTATTTTATCTTTTTGTGGGCATGAAGTTATTGACTTTGTTTTTATTTTTTATGTTTGTTTTTTTGAAGAGAATAAAAGTGATGGGATAATTTAAAATTTCGGGAAAGACGAGGTTTTGCCAAGCCATTTATTTAACTTGAGGGATTGGCTCATCAGGAGAATTTGTCTCAAAACTATGTTAGATGAGGAGGATGCCACAACATAGGGCAAACACATAGGTTTGCCCCTACCATATGTAGGTTTAGACCTATGTGTCTAACCTGTTTTGAGACAACCCCAGGAGATTCGCCCTCCCTGTGAGTCTTATTGTTTGATATAGTGAAACAGTCTTAAGGCTGATAGGTAAGGAGAAAATGGAATGCCATCTTATACAGAACAGCTTTCCGGTGTGTTCCTGCCGGTCACGACGCCGTTCAATCGAGATATGAGTGTGGATTACGGCGCACTGGAAGCCAATATGAAATTTTATGCGCAGACGGAGGTTAAAGGATACCTAGCGTTAGGAAGCAATGGAGAGAACCGCTGCCTGAACGAAGAGGAAAAACAAAAGGTCTTGGCGATTATTATCGCCAATCGTAATCCGAATCAGGTGATTATGGCTGGATGTATTTATGACGCTACTGTTTTAACTGTTGAATTCATGCAGTTTGTAAAAAGTGTTGGTGCGGATTTCGCTACATTGCTCAGTCCATCTTACTTTCGCAAATTCATGACACATGAAATCCTGGTTGATTATTTCACTGAATGCGCGGAGAGTGTGGATATCCCGGTTCTGCTATATAATGCGCCCGGTTTCACCGGTGTTACGTTGTCTCCTGAAACCGTTGGTGTTCTGTCAAAACACCCGAACATCGTAGGCATGAAGGACAGTGCGCCTAGCGGGATCGAAAATTTTTGTCCTTTCAGTGGGCCTAATTTCTCAGTTCTTGTGGGCTCAGTCGGTTTTCTCTATACATCCATGATTCACGGTTCGCAGGGGGGAGTGGCCAGTTTAGGTAATGCTTTCCCTGAAGCGATTATCAGCCTATGGAAATATGGGCTTCAGGGATCAAATGATAAAGGCGATGCCTATCAGGAGCGTTTGAGGGAAGCCAACAAGAGGATCAGCGGTGTCTATGGTGTTCCAGGAGTGAAAGCAGCGATGGATTGTGCCGGTCTATCCGGTGGCTATCCGCGCAGACCGTTGAAGCGCCTTGAGGGAGAATATCGAGAGGCTGTCAAACAGGCTTTAATCGATGCGGGGCTGTTATCATGAGTGTTGTTTTGGCGGTTGATGTTGGAACCTCCTGCATGAAGATGGC
>CAZXSQ010000261.1:0-9831 GCA_964643335.1 uncultured bacterium | reverse complement strand
TTTATGACCGCTTTCATCCATACAATAAACAGCCAAAAAAGGGCCAACACCCCCAATGGCCCAGTCTCGGAAGCAGTCTCAAGCAATTGAAAATGAGGTTGATCGACTGGGATAACATAATCCCGGTCATGAGCACGGTCTTGAATTGCATAATTGATCCCCTGGTAATGCTCATGCACAGTTAAATAATTCCCGAAACCGATTCCGGTAAACGGATTCTCATTGATCATAATCCGTGTGGTGCACCAGTTAAATCGTCTGGCTCCCATCCCCGACCACCATTGAGGGGATTCCCAGGCTTCTTTATACAACGACCGGCCATGGCTGTTATAAGGATTATCCAGCAGATACCAACCGCACCCAATCAGTAATCCCAGAATCAATAGTACCGTTCTGGTTAAAGGCAGAGTGAATGAAAAACGGAACCATAATATCACTCCGGCCCCGATAAGAATCGAAGTCAATAATCCGCTTGTGGCTCCTACGCTGAATGTGAGAGTAATACAGGCGGCTGTCAATACAACGGCAAACCAGGCCAGGATAAATTGCCAGGCTTTTGCTTTTTCACGTAGTGCATAAGCTACAAGCACAGGCAACCCGGATGCCAGATATCCGGCCAAAAAATTTGGATTCCCCAACGTGGATATGACTTTAGCCCGCCAGTCTCTAACGCCGCCGCTTTTTGCCGCGAAATCGATCCCATAATCCTGTAGAATTCCATGGATGGATACGAGACAAGAAACGATCAACAATAACAAACTGATAGTATTGGGGGATAAACCATTCCTCCAAAGTCTACGGTAACCAAAGAACAAGGCGATAAAAATTGTCAGCCTCAGCAAAGCCCGTATCTGCAGCGGCGTTTTGTAATTGAATACTATGGAGAGGATTAGAACACAAAAGAAAAAGATCAGCGGCCAGTCTATCTCACAGGGGATATATCTTTTTTGAGAAGTGCGAATGACGATCAGGGAAAACCATAACGCTGTCCAGCACGCCAGCCAGACATGCTTGGGCAGTATATAAGAGTCAGTGGTGGCCATGGAAATGACCAAAGGAGTGGTGATGAAAATCAGATACGCGATGCGTAATTCCCATTTGAGATAATTATCATTATTCATTGTTGTGTTCCCGATGTTGTTTCTTCACATTCCGGAGCGCGGGCATCCTTGCCCGCATGTCAAGTTGATCATCCTTGCGTTCCCGATGTTTTTTCTGCACTTCCTGGCAAAGATAAAAGCCTGACATAGCGAAATGGTATATACCGGCGATACGAAAATGAAATTCCACTGCGATCAAACTCTATCGTGCCCAGCTGTTCAATCTTACAACGCGAATACCATTGTGGTGGTATGGGATGTGAGGTAGTCGCTACCGGATAGTTCTTCAGCAATGGATAGATGACTGTTTGCCAAGTGTCTTCCAGCCATTGTTCACGATTGAGGGATTTTTGATCTCCCCGCATATCCAAATTAAGTGGCAGCCTACTGTTCAATTCTTTTCTATACCAATCAAGATAGAGAAAACCCGCTCCAATAAGGGGAGCGTCTTGCCCCCGCCCTTCGACGATTTTTTGATAAAGCAAGGGATAATACTCGTTGTCTGCAGTTGCGTAATATAATCCCGTTACAATCGGGGTATCCGGTGGCACATGATGCCAGACTTGCGTGGCATAATCACTGGCGGACGTGTCTAAAACGGATTGATATCGGCCGGCTGCTGAATCAAGAGAAAGCGGAAAGGGATTGGCGGGAAAACCGGGGAAAGGCGTGGATGAATAAGAACGGTCTAATAATCCCACCGGTTCATCAAATTGAATAAACGCCGGCAATAAAGAGCACAAGAACAGCAGGAACAAAACGGGGTAATAGAAGAAAACCGGTGCACAAAAATGTCGTGTAACATCGATAATTGTGACAATGCCGAATGATAGCGGAATAGTGAGGAGAATAAGCCCGGGTATCAAAAAGACCTGCAGATCACCCACCGGATATATCAAAAGAAATCCTTGGTAAATTATGAAAAGCACTAATGTAAGATAACCAATCCATAACCTCTGATAAAGTAAAATTCCCATTCCCAATGCAGCTGCGAGTCCTAACCAACTATAACTTAGGAATGGGAGAATTAAAAAAGTATAAAGATGTTCTGTAGAAAAATGGGTAAATAGAAGAACGAGACCTGTTTGTAAGATGCCGGAATATTGCTCTCCACTGAAAAATTGATAAAAGCGGTTCAGAGTGTCCGGATCGTACCAATTCAACGGTGGATTATTGAAAGCCCGAAGCGGATAATAAAACAACAGCAATAATGGAATAAAAAAGACCCATACGGATTTAAGGGATATGAGTTTTCCACGCTGTGAATTCTTATTTGGATTGATTGCATACCTTTTTTTCAGTCCAATAAAATAGGCAATTCCAATGGCTGGAACAAGAAGAATAGATAACCGGTGATGAATAATCATCAGACCGAAAAGAAAAGCCAGCGGGCCCGTAGCGGAAGATGGATTCTTAACCAAGTCATAAATCAAGTAAAGCGCCAAAACAAATTGAAGCACAAAAAGAGAATACACTTCCGTGATCACTGCTTGTGACCAGATAACCGGCGTTAAAGCGAAAGCGGTAACCGTCAAAAAAACTGAAATAAATACTGGATTATTTTCTTTTTGAGTATTGCGTAAAACCTTGGTTAGAAAGCAAAATAGAACAAAACAAGCCATGGCGGCGCAAAAGGCGGAGAACAAATGACTGCGGAACGCAATTGTCCCCACCGGTATCCATTGGAAAAGCCGGGCGGCCATCATATAGCCCGAATATCCGGTAGGGTGGGGAACTCCAAGCACCCAGGCGCTCGCGGCCAGCTCAGGAGTATCCCCCCAGACCATATCTTGCGGAATGGTAACGATGTATAACAAAAAAACAGCAGTGCTCACGCAAGCCGCAAACAGAATCGCGAGTTTCTTCTCATCATCGGATTGGAGGGTGCTTGTTCCGTTATTTTTAATTTGCACCTTAATAGCCTGTTTTACGATTTTTCTTCATCCGGCTTACCATCTTGCCAGTCCTCCCCTTGGAGATAAAGGGACGAATATCTGGAACCTTTGGTGGGTGTATTATGCTCTGTTTATCAAGCATACTTCCCCTTTATTTACCGGCATGGTGTTTTATCCGTGGGGCTGCGATCTTCGATATCATACACTCTCTTTGGTGAATGGCCTATTCGCTGCACCGGTTACTTTTTTATTTGGCCCCAATACCGCCTTGAATGCTCTATTTGTGACGTGGACATTTCTTACAGGAGTATTTGCTGCCTTGTGGGCAAGGCATTTCGGTTTGGGAATCGCCGCCTCGTTTTTTGTAGGTATTATAGCCGCCTTAAATCCCTTTCGCTGGACTCATCAGCAGCACTTGAACCTGTTTTCCACCCCCTGGCTTTTTCTCTCTTTTTTATTGTGTGAAAAACTCATGTCTCGCAGAGGGAAAGCCTTGGATATTGTTCTGTTTTCAGCTTCGTGGCTTCTAGCGCTTTATACGGATTGGTATTTTGGTGTCTTCACGGCCATTTATTTCTGTTTCCGGTTGATCTTTTTTTTGAAAAACGAGGTACAAACGGAGAGACTCCGGTATTTCCTCAAAATGGGGCTAATGCCCAGCGCAATTATTGCAGTTTCTCTAAAGGCCTATTTTTATGCCACTTATGATCCGGTTTACACATCATTGGGTGAGATCCCAGTCGATAAAGTGGACATTAAATTTTCTGCCTATTGGTCTCTTGATTTGCTTCATCTTGTATTGCCTATCTGGCTGATTCCCCTAATTGAAGTTCCAATAAGGAATTATGGGGAATTTAGAATGCATCCCGGAGCGGTTTTCCTTCTTCTTGCAGGATGTTCTTTTTTTGCCCGGCGCTATCTGCCCATGAGTGAAACCAATTACCGGTTTCTTTTTTGTCTGGCCGTCATTTTTCTGATTTTATCACTGGGACCGATTCTTCAAATAGCCGGATGTCCAGCCAGTATTTTAGGGGTACCGGTCTTTTTGCCGGCCGGTATCATTGAATTCGTTCCTGCGTTAACTTCGATACGGGTTTTTGCCCGTTTTTCTTTTGCCGGTTTCATTTTATTGGTGTTGATAGGAGCCGCCTGGTTGGAGGGCTGGATCAAATCCAAGTTTTCCGCAAATTGGATTGCACCCGCTTTCTTGGCGGTTTTGTACACTTTTCTTTTAGAAATCCAATGGCAATTTCCGGTGATGTATCTTCTATCCGAGCGGGATAAAATGTATAAAAAAGCGAATAAACCGGTATTGGAAATTCCTTTCACTCCGTCCTCACTATCCGGATTACACCTCTATCATCAAACGATCCACCATAAACCCATCTTTGTGGCGGAATTTTCACGCCTTGCCTATTACAAAAAGCGTTACCTGGAAGCATTCCCTGCGTTGGATTTACTCAACAAAGTGGCACTCGGAAAACCCTATACTGAAGACGATAAACGATTCATTAAGACACGTTTTCGTGAAGAATTGCGCCGTTTAGGCCCACTTCACATTATTGTTGGTGGTATTTCTTTCGATAGTGAAAAAACAAAAAAGGTCCGGGCCGAATTGCGGCGGCTGTCTGAATTTTATACGGGTGAGTGGGGTGAAATACAGATGCACGAAATAAATTCTTTCAAAACAGATGTAAATGATAAGAAAAAATGAAGTTATCAATTGGATTCTAGAAAAATCGGCCCGTACTTTGCTTGACAGCTTTTTTAAAAGATTTAACATTACATATAAAGAAACCCAATTTGTGCAAGTTTTAAGTGCGAGGGCTGTGGCTAGCCATAAAATCATCACAAGCCCTCGAAATTCCATCCTGGGAACTAAATATCGTTTAAATCATTGAGGAATATATAACTTGTTTAATCGAACAGTCATATTTTACGGTCTATTACTTATAATCATTATTCTGGTTGTCAGCAATATACAAACAACTCCAACCGCAGTGGATTTCAAACTCGACGATTTGATCCGGACTCTGCAGGATAAAACGGATTATGTGCTGGTATCTGCTGAAATCTATGACAGCCAGGTGAAGGGCGAACTCTACAAAGAAGGGGAATCGATCGAAAAAAAGCGCCCTTACGAAGTCAATTTTATTCGGGATGTCAATGGCGATCAATTGGGAGAGTTGATTCGTGAATACAAGGAAAAACATCCTGACACATTTAGCTATGATGCCCATCCGGACAGTAACTGGATGGTGAGCATCTTTACCGGCTTGCTGCCGGTTCTTCTGCTTATCGGTGTGTGGTTCTTTATTTTGCGGCAGATGCAAATTGGCGGCAGCAAAGCCATGTCTTTTGGTAAAAGCCGTGCAAAATTGAACAGCGAAACTCAAACGAAAGTCACTTTTGAGGACGTTGCCGGCTGTGACGAGGCGAAAGAAGAACTGCAAGAAATTGTCGAATTTTTGAAAGACGCCCACAAATTCCAGAAACTTGGTGGAAAAATACCCCGAGGCGTTCTTCTCCAGGGATCTCCGGGAACGGGGAAAACTCTTTTGGCTCGGGCTATTGCGGGCGAAGCCAATGTCCCCTTTTTCAGTATCAGCGGTTCGGATTTTGTGGAAATGTTTGTTGGTGTCGGTGCCTCGCGCGTTCGAGATTTGTTTGAACAGGGGAAAAAACATGCCCCCTGTTTGATTTTTATGGACGAAATCGATGCTGTGGGACGACAAAGATTCGCCGGAGTCGGCGGCGGACACGATGAACGCGAACAAACACTGAACCAGCTGCTGGTTGAAATGGACGGTTTCAACACGAACGAAGAAGTGATTTTGATCGCAGCCACCAACCGGCCGGATGTCTTGGATCCTGCCTTACTTCGCCCCGGACGTTTCGACCGGCAGGTGATTATCGATTTACCCGATGTCAAAGGACGGACAGGAATTTTTAAAGTCCACACCACAAATATTGTATTGGCTAAGGATGTTGACTTTGATGTTTTAGCCAGACGCACTCCCGGCTTTTCGGGGGCGGATGTGCACAATACGGTCAACGAAGCCGCCCTGTTAGCCGCACGGCGTGGAAAAGACTGCGTCGAAATGGAAGACTTTGAAGAAGCCGTTGAAAGGATCACTGCCGGCCCTGAACGCAAAAGCCGGGCAATTACTGACAAGGAAAAACGAATCGTTGCCTATCACGAAGCGGGACACGCCATGGTCGGTATCTATTTGGACGAAATCGATCCAGTTCACAAAGTTTCGATTCTCCCACGCGGCAGAGCCTTGGGATATACAATGCATCTGCCGGTTGAAGACCGCTACCTTACCACCAAAAGGGAATTGATGGCCCGTATGACGGTGCTTCTTGGTGGACGAGTGGCTGAGGATATGATTTTTGGCGATGTTACAACCGGCGCCCAGAATGATCTTCAACGCATCAGCGATATCGCACATAAAATGGTCTGCCAGTTCGGAATGAGCGAAAAACTTGGGCCTCTGACCTTTGGATTGAATGAAAACCAGATTTTCCTGGGCCGCGATATCTACAAAGACAAAGAATATAGTGAAGAAATCGCTTTTGAGATCGACAAAGAAATCCGGAAAATCGTCGATGCCTGTTACAACCGTGCTAAGGAAATTCAAGAAAAAAACGAGGATGTTCTTGAATCATTGGCCAAAGCATTGCTTGAGCGCGAAGTACTTACATCAAATGAAGTGAAGCAAATCATCTCCGAAGTAGAAGAAAATCGGGGAAAACCAGCTGCACCACCGGAAGAAACTGAATTACCTTCCGGTGAAGAGAAACAGGAGGGAAATGAAGCGGAGGAAGAAAAAACTGAAAATGTTTCAGAAAACGTTTAACATATGAAGGTCTGCTTTTCTCCTGCTTGTTGATATCCCTTCCATAGTCTCTGAAATGTGTATTTAAATGAATGATTGAAATCCAATCGGATTTTTCCTTCTGGATCAAGTTACCTGATACAATTTAATCAAATAATTATGAGTGAAAATTCCTGGTTGTGCTGCAGCCGGACTCTGGAGTGGGTAAATCGTACCCTGATTATGGGTATTTTGAATGTTACCCCCGATTCTTTCAGCGATGGCGGGCAGTTTTATGATACCAGCCAGGCCATCAGTCACGCCTACCAGCTCTTTGAAGATGGGGCGGATGTAATCGATATCGGTGGAGAATCCACCCGGCCGGGTGCGGAGAAAGTTCCGGAAGAAGAAGAACTTCGGCGTGTGATTCCTGTCATTGAAGAAATTGCCGGAAATGGAGGACAGACGGTTTCTATCGATACGGTCAAATATAACGTCGCCGCCAAGGCTCTGGAGGCCGGCGCTTCGATAATCAATGATGTCAGCGGCTTACAGCAGGACCCCAGATTAGCCGAATTGGCCGCTGATTCCTGTGCAGGACTGATCATTATGCACATGCGCGGCACCCCAAAGACAATGCAGTCTTTGGTTCACTATGAGAATCTTCTAGGCGAAATTCGGGATTTTTTCCAGCGTCAAACCCAGTTGGCTATCAACAGCAGCGTCAAAAAAGAACAGATTGTACTTGATCCGGGTATCGGCTTCAGCAAAACAGCTGAACATAATTTGCAAATTTTAAATCGCTTGAGCGAATGCCGTTTTGATAATTATCCGTTATTACTTGGTGTTTCACGCAAATCGTTTATCGGAAAGATCACAGGACAGCCGGTCGACAATAGACTTCTTGGAACCGCTGCCGCCGTGGCTGCCTGTCTATTGAATGGAGCGAATATGATTCGTGTCCATGATGTGGGTGAAATGCGGGAAGTCGTTGGTGTAATTGATGCGATTCGGAAAGAATCCATCCCCTAAATGACGACTGGCCAAAGTATGAAATTGGATCAATAAAAAAACTTAAACGCTTTGTAACACGTTGGTTATTTTGATTATATGTGTAGTTAAGGCTTTTAATCAACAATTTATTACCCATTCACAAATTTTGGAATTTTTAGCCGGTACTGAACCCGTCCGTGTTTTGAAAATTCTTGAGAATAATATTAAAGATTCAGACTTTTCCTATCGCTATGATGAAATAAATCTTCTAAAATAGCCTGGAAGCCTTTCGATAAATATACCTATCATTCATTTGCCGATACCTTACGAAATTCTGATCTAAAACGGTTTTATGAGATTCTCGTATCCATATCCCAAAAAGGCTATTTCGCAGCTATAGATATTGATCATTCAATGAAAGAATATTTAGATTTAGATCGAGATTATGATGCATTGATACATTTATCCAAAGAATCTCTCGAAAATGCTCGGATTATTTCCAAGTGGCTTTCTAGTAACGACAAGAAATTTTATGATTTCGTAAACGAAATTCTTCCACAATATCCTATCGATAATATTATTAGAAAACATATTGCTTCAGGTGTGGAGCAACTTTCGTTGGTCCATCTAGGATGGGATCATGAATCTTTAGACTCTATGCTTTCAAAAATTAATGAACAAATAAGCAATCCAAAAACTCATCCTGTAACTCATGAATGGTTATATGAGATTAAAAAACATATTACTGAACATTATGGAAAGCACATTGATTGGGACTATAGCATTGATATCAATACCTTTCGTGGATACATCGATGATAAAGATTCAGAGATGCGGTTATGGGCCATTGGCCGCATTCTTAAGCATGGAAAAATAAAAGATATTCAAGAATGGCTTTCCATTGAAGATATTGAAGAAGCACTTCAAAACATGGAATTGCCTGAGGACAAAAAACAGTGGTTAGAAAAAGTACTCCCGGTTTGGAAGAATGCAATCTAATATTTTAACTCCACAACAGCATGAAATTCTGCATTTATTATCATTTGCATCTGCAACCATGTTTCCGCTGTTGCCGCCAAAAGCTTTGGACAGCCGAATGGCCATCTCTAAGCTGATTCCGGCTTTCTCATTCACCAGGTTGTTGAGTGCTTGCCTGGATGCATTAAGAATTTCAGCTGCTTTGGTCACAGATAGCCCCAAAGGTTCAAGACAGTCCTGGCGGACCACACGTCCAGGGTGTAAAGGATTTTTCATAGGCATGGTATTGTTTCTTTTTAAATGATAACCTATTAGCTCAACATTATCAAATCTACCTCAATTCCTTTCTCAATTTTCCTTGCAGTTCTTCATATGAATACTCAAAAATCTCCACCAATGTATCCAAATCGTGAGTCTCGATTGAATAGGCCGGGGGCGAATTCGCAAATCGGTTTGTTAAAAGCTTTTCATAGCGGCCTTTCGCATTCAGTATTTGTACAAGTTCAGGACCATGTGTTTTCGTAAGAATACGATTGCCACAAAAATGTCTATCCTCGAACTGGTTTTTTTCAAAATGAACAGCCGCCAGCGGTTTGTTTTGAAGTAATGTAAATCTGACTGTATGTAGCGAACCTCCGTTGAGACCGGTCTGAATAACCAGAGTTCCCACAGACAGTCCACTCTGAATCCGATTCCGGGCAACTAAATTTTGTGGCGTTGCTCCCTCACCAAATGGCTGCTCACTTAGCAGCGCTCCTCTGCCTTCTAGAATTCTTTCGGCTAAACGGGAATTATACTGTGGGTGAACAGTATCCTGACCATTCCCCAAAACGGCAATCGTCCTACCGCCATACTTCAATGTTGCACGGTGAACAAGTGTATCGACTCCAAGCGCCAAACCGCTGACTATGGTCCAACCATTTTGGACGAGTTTTTTAATGATTTTGGGAATTACACTTCTTGCCGATTCAGAAGGTTTCCTGGATCCAACACAGGCGATATGTTTAAACCCATTTGGAAGGCGGCCGCGGAGATAGAGGATTA
>CAZXSQ010000260.1:9091-9966 GCA_964643335.1 uncultured bacterium | reverse complement strand
ATCCCTCATGCCCATGCTTTTTGCATGAGAGCGTGCTTTCGTAAAACTCTGTTTTGCACGCTCCATCGAAGCAGGATCATGCATGGAATAATAGCCAACACCTTCATTATAGAAGTAAATCGCTTCATTTGGATAGAGGTTTTGTCCGACTTGAGACAGATCAACCAGCATCTGAAAATCTTTTTGCTTATAAAACACTTCACTTAGGCTTTGTATGGTGGCTTGGGATGTATCCTGAATGGTTTCTGCACAAAATCCAGCCAACCGTATTTTTGATAAAGATCAAGTAATTGCCGTTGTTTTGCCGGATCAGCGGGATTGCTTTTCACAGAGTTTTGCAACGGCTCAAGGCCGGATTCTTTGTCTAAATATGTTTTCAATTCTTTGACATGTTCATTATCCGGATAATAGGATTTTAAACGATAGTAATCGTCTTCGACCACATCATAATATTTTTGGTGGAAAAGGTTCTTTTCACGAAGCGTCAATGCTTGTAATAGATTGTCTTTTTTTAAATCTTCCTCCAGAATGGCTTCCAATTCTTTCTGAGCCGCTTCATATTCCCGCCGTTGGAGTAAATCTTTTGCATAGGCCATACGTTTTTCAATCGGCATATCTTTCCACATGTCCTGGCTCGTATCGGTTGCACCTGGTGGATGGGGTGGAGAAGGGATTGTTCCAAGTTCCTGGAGTTTTTCAAATGTTTTTTGGGGATCGCCATCCGGCCCGATATATTTGGACAGATCAACCGGTTCGGATGAATCCCTGTTTCGTCCCAATTCCGGCCTGGGTCTAGCAGGCCGCCTTGTCCGACGTGAAGTGTTTTTTTCGGTTTCTTTCAATCGCTGCATTAGATCAGTTTTAAGCAGGTCCAT
>CAZXSQ010000260.1:2275-9081 GCA_964643335.1 uncultured bacterium | reverse complement strand
AACCGGATTCCAAAAAATCAGGCGGCAGAGAGGGAGTCTCCTGAGCCTGAGTATTTAAGATTATCAAAGAAAAAAAGATTGTTATGCATAATATTGTTTTTGGTAGATACACTTTACTCATAATTAAACCTATACAAATGATTGATGGATGTGAATCACCCTATTACTGATCTTACAAAATTTTTGATGGATTCAAAATATCTTGCGGATCGAACAATGTCTTTATCTGCCGCATGAGGCGCCGTTCGCACTCGCCAAATAGGGCGCCTTGGTGATACCGATGCCATGTTCACCGGAAATTGATCCGCCTTTGGCCACCGTTGCACGGAACAAATCTTCGACGGCTGCTTTTACATCCGGATCCTCCTCTTTATCGGACATAAAATTCACATGAAAGTTTCCATCCCCCGCATGACCAAAACACAACGTGATGACATTATGGCGTTTGCTGATTTCATAGGATTCCTTCAGCATGGCCGGGAATTCTGAAATCGGCACAGAAATGTCTTCATTGGTTTTATAAGCGGCCATCGCGTACATAGCGGGGCTTAAGTTTTTTCGTATGCTCCACAGCCCAGTGCGTTCCTGATCCGATTGTGCTTCCTGGATTTTTGTTGCTCCTTTTTGGCGGCATTTCTCTATCAGGACATGTAAATCTTCATTTACGGATTGTTGATCATGTCCATCACATTCGACAAGCAGCAGCGCTTCAGCAACCGGCATTTGTTTTTCTTTGACATAATTATTCACCGCCTCAAGGCTGATCCGGTCAATAAATTCCATGGCACAGGGAATAACACCGGATTGCAGCATCTCCTGCACCGCCACTGCAGAGTCAAGAACCGAATCGAACAGAGCGTAAAACGTACTACGATAGTTGGGATATGGAAGCAATCGGAGTGTTGCATCGGTGATCAATCCCAACGTTCCCTCCGAACCGATTAACAATTGCAGCAGGTTGTAACCTGATACACTTTTCCGTGCTTTAGAACCAACATGGATCACCTCTCCAGTGGGCAATACTGCAGTAACAGCCATGATCCAGTCTTTGGTGGTGCCATATTTCACGCAATTCAGGCCCCCGGCACATTCAGCCAATGTCCCGCCCAAGGAAGCGGTTTTCGCACTGGAAGGATCGGGGGGATAAAACAATCCTTGTTCTTGCACCATCGATTTCAATTCACCCAGAGCAATCCCACACTGAGCTGTTACCTGGCGGTTATGGATATCGATCGGCTCAACCTTCGTCATTCTTTCCATCGATAAAAGAATTCCGCCTTCCACCGCCAAAGCGCCACCGCTTAATCCGGTTCCTCCACCTCGAGGGTAGACGGGAACAAGGTACTCACAGGCAAATTTCATCAATCGTGAAATTTCTTCGGTTGTATCAGGCCATACCACCACTTGAGGAGGATATTCTTTGCGAGTGGCGTCATAGGAATAGGTCATTAAATCAACCGGTTCAGAGGAAATCCTATTCTTGGAGAAAATCTCACCTAATTTCTTTATAACAGTCGAATCAACCGAACGATAGCGTTTTTGGGACGTGCTTGAAACAACCATATTGCCTCTATGTATAATTTTGTTTGATTCTTTTTTATAAGCTTATTAAAACATGGAATACCCAAAAAAAGAAAGCACATAAATTATATCACAAAGTTCGATTAGTTTTAGAAAAGGTTTTATTTTTCTGTGAGTTTGAGGAAATTGGACAGGAGGCGTTTCCCTTCAACGGTGAGAATGGATTCCGGATGGAACTGCACACCAAAAACGGGGTAATCTTTGTGTTGGACGCCCATAATCTCCCCCTGGTCGGTTTCTGCAGTGATTTCCAGATGCGCAGTGATTTTTTCACGGTCCACAATCAATGAATGATAGCGTGTTGCTTCAAACGGATTATCCAATCCGTGGAATACAGTTTTGTTTGTATGATAGATCAAGGATGTTTTTCCGTGCATCACTCTGTCTCCTCGGCGAACCAATCCACCAAAGTACTGTCCGATGCACTGGTGACCTAAACAAACGCCCAAAATGGGCATTTTTGTATAAAATCGATCAATAGCCGAGAGCGAGATCCCGCCGTCTTCTGGTCTTCCCGGGCCGGGTGAAATCAGCAGGCCGGAAGGTTTTTTTCTTTCAATTTCATCCAGCGTAATCTGGTCATTGCGGTGGACTTCCATTTCGCAGCCAAGTTCACCGAGATATTGAACCAGGTTATATGTAAACGAATCGTAGTTGTCAATTAACAGTAACATGATCAATCCTTGGTACATTCCGCCATTTCAACAGCGCGAAGCATGGCCTGGCATTTGTTCATGACTTCTTTGTATTCCAAATCCGGATCGGAATCAGCCACGATACCTGCCGAAGCCTGTATATAGGCTTTTGTTCCAACAACAACGATGGTTCGAAGAGTGATGCAGAAATCCATGGCGCCGGTCAATCCAAACCACCCGACTGCACCGGCATATGGACCGCGGCGGGTTTGTTCAAGTTCCTCAATAATCTCCATCGAGCGAATTTTTGGGGCACCAGTGACGGTTCCAGCGGGGAAAGTGGCGCGCATTAGATCATATGCGTCTCTTCCTTCCTGCAAATCGCCTTCCACATTGGACACCAGATGCATGACATGCGAGTACCGCTCAACGTACATTAAATCCGTTACTTTGACCGTATGGAAACTGCAAACCCGGCCAATGTCATTTCGCCCGAGATCAACGAGCATAATGTGTTCAGCTTGTTCTTTAGGATCATTGACCAGCTGACGTTCTAAATAATGGTCTTCTTCATACGTGCGGCCGCGGCGTCTGGTTCCGGCAATTGGACGATAGGTAACATGATTATCATTCATTTTCACCAGAATTTCAGGAGAACCACCGACCAGGCATAGATTTTCATACCGGAAAAAGAAGGTATAAGGTGAAGGATTGATCCGCCTCAAAGCACGATAAAGGTCCAACGGCCCGGACGTGATTTCCACTTCACTGCGGATGCCGACTTGAACCTGGTAGATATCCCCGGCACGGATGTATTCTTTCGACCGCTCTACTGCCTCAAGAAAAGACTGCTTTTCCCAATTGGTTTTGACTGGCGAATGCATTGAAAGCCCGGCACCAAAAGACACTTTTGTAAGTGGAGACTGGAGTTTTTTCACCACACGGTCGATTCGGCGGATTGCCTCATAGTAACCGGTTTCCGGAGCTGAATCGACAAACACATTGGCAGCGGCCATTATTGTCCGTTGAAAATGGTCAAAGATCACTAGTGTATCGGAAAAATAAAATACCGCATCGGGAATTTCATAATCATCCCGATTATGAAATTCCAGCCGCTCGAAGTGCTGGGTCATTTCATAACCGAGATAGCCTACTAAACCACCAAAAAAGGGAGGCAAACCTTCCACTTCAACCGCCTGATACTTGGAGATGAATTGTTTGAGAACATCCAGCGGCCCTTTATTGTCATCCAGCGGATGATCCACCCGTTCCTCACCAGCCCATTCCGTCAAGGTCTTATCGCGGCAGACGAAAACGTTGGATGGATGGACTCCGATGAAAGAATAACGACCCAGTTTTTCACCATGCTCAACACTTTCCAACAGAAAAGCACGGGGATCATCCTCCGCCAATTTAATAAAAGCGGAAACCGGTGTTTCGAGATCCGCCATGATCACGCGATAAACTGGGATCATATTTCCCTGTTGGCTAAGTTCCTTAAAACGCTCAAATGATGGTTCGTACATGTTGAAGACACCGTTAGCAACTGAATTCGCTCATAAAAAATATAACTTATCCCTGAAGATCGAGTGGAAGAGCAAAATTAAAAATGTACAAATAAAAAACTGAGAAATTATCAGGAATAAACCTCATCCGGATCAAATACTTTCTTTTCTACAATCCAGGGTTCATCTTCAATGCCGGTAATTTCGCGATAGAAGCAGGAATAATAGCCTTTATGGCAGGCGGCTCCTTCCTGCTCAACATCCATCAAAACAGCATCACCATCACAGTCGATGTAGAAATGATGAACCTTCTGGATATGGCCAGAAGACTCGCCTTTCAACCATAATTTTTCTCTTGACCGGCTGTAATAGTGCGCTTTTCGGGTTTCGAGAGTTTTTTCCATGGCTTCCCGATTCATAAAAGCGACCATCAGCACCTTCCCGCTTTTAAAATCCCGAGCGACCGCCGTAACCAATCCTTCCTCATCGAATTTGACTAAATCCCAAAGGCTCACAATGCACCTCTAATTGTTTAACTTTTCAATTTCCATTCGAAAAAATGAATGGAACACATATAAACATAAATCATAATCATTTCACCTATTACAAGCAATCCTTGAATGGAGTCCACTGTGTTAAATTAAAACAATAAAATATACCTTTCCGGGTAAACAATTCCTTGTTTAAAAAATCATCTCAGTTAAAAATAATATGTAGAACATCTCAAAAAAACGAGAGGACGTGTTTCATGAATATAATCGACCTTTTGCTACAGATGCCTGAAGAGAACGCCTCGGACCTTTATCTCAAGGTTGGGAGTGTGCCTTGTATGCGGGTACACGGCAATATAATCAAACTTGATCTTGAAGAAATCAATGATGCCTGGATGGAAGAAAATATCAAGACTATTCTGACAGATCATCAGCAAAAGATATTCGCTGAACGGCCTGATCTGGATTATGCGTACGACTTGGATTCAGGTGCAAGATACCGTATCAATATCTTTCGCCAGCAAGGCCACGTTGGGCTGGTATCAAGGCTTATACGGGATACCAATTTATCTTTTGTGAATTTGCATCTGCCCCCAATTATCAGGGAATTTGCGGAGCTTCCAAGAGGGCTTGTTATCATTACAGGAGCGACAGGATCAGGAAAATCAACCACGCTTGCATCGATGATTGCTCACATCAATGAACATTATTCCCGCCATATCATGACAATTGAAGATCCAATCGAATTTATTCATGTGGACAAAAAATCGATCATCAATCAAAGGGAAGTGGGATTTGACACGTTGACTTTTAGTGACGCCTTAAGACACGTGGTGCGCCAAAGCCCGGAGGTCATCCTCATTGGGGAGATGCGGGATCAGGACACCATGATGACTGCCATTTCGGCTGCCCAAACCGGGCATCTGGTTCTGACGACTTTGCATACGTCGGATGTATCCCGCACATTAGACCGAATGATCAACTATTTCCCCGAGCATCTGAAAGGGCAAATCAGACAGGAACTGGGATTATCGCTGGAAGGAATCGTTTGTATGAGGCTGCTCAGCCGGAAAGACGGTGAAGGTCGCGTGCCAGCGCTTGAAGTCCTAAAACAAACACCAAGCGTAAGAAAAGCGTTACTTGACAGTGAACTGTGGCGTTTAAAAGAACTGATGCAAAAAGGTCAGGAGATGGGTATGCAGACATTCAATCAATCTCTAATTAATCTATACCGGCAGGATATCATTAGCTATGAAGAAGCACTGCATAATTCGTCTAATCCGGAAGAATTCAAATTAAACGCTAAAGGGATGTACACCGGTACCGATTCCATTGGCTTTATGCAAAATGAGTAAAGTTTGGTTATTTCCAATTGAGTTTCAAACCCATTATCCATCTAAATTCCCAATGAATGGATTCACAACGAAATTAAAGAAGGTGAGTGTTATTGCAGCGATGTGTAAACCAATATTCCTTTTAATGAATTTCATGTTTTTCTGCACTTCGGCGTTTTGTAGTATTGAATCATCGATTGAACCACTATCAACATATTCACCTTCTAAAATCCCTCTTCAATGGGGACCTCAAGGTGTTTCAAACGCGAGTTATACAATTTATCAACGTAGACTAATTGATGAAAAACCGGCGATTTGGGAAGCAATACCCAATCTAAGTCCAACCAGCGCAACAACCGGCATAGTAGAAGCGGCCCATGCTGCATGTTATCAATTTCGTTCCTCCGTCCGGACTGACAGCCAGCAGGAAATGCTCCCCATCGCAGAATTTGAATCAAATGCGGACATGTTTTTACTCGGTTATTTTGGAGATCGATTCGGATTCAATGCTGAATTCAATACGGATTTGATTCATCCGGTACAAGGAAAAGGCTGCCTTGGTCTTACCTTTTATTACCATGGGAGTAAAAAACAGGAAATACCGGAAACCTACATTGGCTTTTCATTCAATATAAAAATCCTTACAGATTGGTCTGGATATGATTTCCTGGAATTTTATTATTGGACAGATATCCCCGATGACATGCTTTTATTTATTCGATCGGCGTCCAATGAAATCAAAGTGCCGGTCACTCATTTTTCTGAAACTGGTAATAAATTGAAGAACTGGCATTCAATTGTTGTTGATTTGAATAAAGAATTAGGCAAACCGGAAGAAAGAAGCCAAATATCTACATTCGCTTTCATCAAACCAACCAATAAGATCGATCTGGATAGAAAAAACACTTTCAAACTGGATGCTGTCCGTCTTTGGGCAAGCCGCAATATCGAGACCACCCAAGTGGATGCGACGCCGCCTACTCCTCCCTCCAACATCACCAGCCAACTCAAAAAGAAAACAATCGAGTGGACGTGGGAGCCATCAAGAGAAGACTTAACTGATGTGGCAGGCTATTCATGCATTTTCTCTAAAGACCCGAGGAAACCATTACCTGCAGAAGTGACGGTCAAGGAAACAACCGCTGCATTTTCATTTATAAAACCGCCCTACTATTCTCTTTTCTACTTTAAAATTCGGGCCTTAAACAGTGCGGGGGTCTGGTCAGATGTGGTAACAAAAAAATATAAAAGTTACCCGAG
>CAZXSQ010000260.1:0-2265 GCA_964643335.1 uncultured bacterium | reverse complement strand
AGCAAAAATTAATCTTCACACTTATTTCTTACAGCCACAGAGTTTATTCCTCCTTCAATTGAGCGAAAAAGGCGCGCATTTGCGTTACAAACATATCCGCTTCACGGTGTGCGGCTTCAGCGAAGTCGCTGCTTTTTGAAGCATGAATAACCGCACGCGAAACATTGATTAACAAACTGCCATGACCAGTGAAACCCGCCCATAGAACTTCCTCCAGATCGCCGCCCTGAACACCGACTCCAGGACACAAAATTGGTATGGAAGGACCGGCTAGACCACGAACTCTTGCCAATTCTTCAGGTGCGGTCGCACCGGCCACTATTCCTAGATTAGACGATGTATTCCAAGCGCGTATTTTTTCAGCCACGATGTGATAGAGAGGAACCTGGGGTTCGTCAACTCTTGGTATGGGTTGCATTTCAAAATCACTGCGAGAGACATTGGAAGTAAAGCACAAGATGAAAGAACATTTGCTTGCATATTCCCTAAAGGGAGCAATCGTGTCTT
Source organism: uncultured bacterium (assembly GCA_964643335.1). GTDB lineage: Bacteria > Hinthialibacterota > Hinthialibacteria > Hinthialibacterales > Hinthialibacteraceae > CAZXSQ01. The sequence goes on along the minus strand of CAZXSQ010000260.1, from coordinate 1,758 downwards.
CACCCATATAGGGATTGAGCGTAACGGCGTCCGCATTCAGTACATCGAAAGCGGTTTTTGCATAATACCTTGCCGTGTGACCGATATCGCCCCATTTGGTGTCTAAAATTACCAATACATCTTTTTCATGAGCGTATTCAATGGTTTTAATAAGAGTATCGAGTCCTTGTATTCCTCTCACAAGATAGAAGGCCGCATTGATTTTATAACAACAAGCCTGATTATAAGTCGAATCGATGATGACCTGGTTAAATTTTAGTTGTGGATTGGTTTCCGGATTCAAAATTGCAGGAATTTTTTCCGGCACAGTATCCAGTCCAATGCATAATACGCTTTGGATACCCATACTCTGTTTTTGAATTTGACTATTAAAGTTTTGCATAATTCACCTGGATTCAGAGGCTACTTAAATAATCCAATTATCCTATTCCAGCGGTTCTCTTCATACCATCATTCATTGCATAACCAAAACATCAGCGGTAAATGAGTGTGCTGTTCAATAAAAAACAAAAAACGCACATAATATACATGAAGCCAAACCAAATGGTATTCAGAATAAAATACGAATCAATAGGTACTTTATGCAAGCCGCTCAATTAACAGCTGCAAAACAATTTCAAATAGCCGATGTGCCACCACCGCAGGTAAAAGAGAACGAGGTTCTGGTCAGAGTCAAACATGCGGGTGTATGTGGGTCGGATCTGCATTTTTATCTCGATGCTCGAATTGGTGAAGTTGCACTTGAAGAACCTTTTATCATGGGCCATGAATTCAGCGGTGTAATTGAAGACACCAACGGAATACCTTCTTCACCGCCTGTGGGAACCCGTGTAGCCGTTGAACCGGCAGTTCATTGCGGCCAATGCCCGTTCTGCCGAGCAGGAAGACCAAATATTTGCCCCCATGTACGTTTCACTGGTTTCCCACCTTATTCCGGCGCGTTCGCCGAACTTGTGTCTATTCCAGTGGAAAATGTGTATCCATTGCCGGATACAATTCCAGACAATTACGGACCCATTTTGGAAACATTAGCCGTGGCCATTCACTCGCTTGAGTTGGTACCCGATGTACGGGGTAAAGCATGCACCGTGATAGGGGCAGGAAGCGTGGGATTATTGGTCATTTTAATGTTGATTCACCATGGCGCCGACGTGGTGCTGGTTACCGATCCGGTTCAGGAGAGAAGAGAGAAAGCAATGACTCTTGGCTGCAAAAACTCCTGCGATCCAACAGAAAAGGAAAAAATTCAGAAAATACTCAAAGATGCCACCGATTACGGTCCTGAATTCGTCTTCGAGGCAGCAGGAGAGCCGGACTCTTTTCAACAAGCTTTTGATATAACAAGACCAGGAGGAACAGCTCTACTTATCGGAATTTATCCGCATGGAACATTTCCAATTGATTTCTCACACGCGAGAAGAAAAGAGTTACAATCCATCTTTGTACGACGTTCACTGCCTCAAAATTATCCGGAAGCGATCCGCCTGGTTTCTGAAGGTCATCTCGATGTAGGGCAATTGGTTACTCATTCATTCCCTCTTCATCAAATTAAAGAAGCTTTTAAATTGGCTACTGAACGAGAAGATGGAATAATAAAATCAATCGTAAAAATCTAGTTCGAATATTAATCTATCCTTGACCTGAATTCAATTTCCGTGTCTTATGGATGAAAATAAAAGAATGACATCATTTAGGGAAGGTGAAACTCAGGGAGGCCGGGCTCCTGCCGAGCATGGCTCATCAGGAGATTCGCCCCCC
>CAZXSQ010000259.1:0-9972 GCA_964643335.1 uncultured bacterium | reverse complement strand
CCTTTGCAAACAGTGCTCTCCTCCATTCCCTCTTTTTGGATTTCATCCTGTAAAGATTCCAAAAACTTGTCTCCACCAGAGGAAAGACATCCCGCAGCAGAGCAGACATACAAGCAGTGCTTATATTGTTTCCTGGACTCTTGTTCATCATTAGCGATTTGGATTAATTCTTCAGGTGTCATTGCTCAATACACCTCCTGATTCGGTTCACTGCATCATTTGGAGTTAAATAACCGATAATTTCTCCATCAAACACGGCAGCCGGTGCAATACTACAAGTTCCAATACACCTTGCGGTTAAAACGGAGAGTTGGCCGTCTTCGGTCGTCTCTCCGGCTTTGACCTCGTATTCCTCTTCAATGGCCTTGAGAATTGAAGAGGCTCCTTTGATATAACATGCGGTTCCCGTGCAAACTACACATGAATGTTCTCCCTGTGGTTTCAAATTAAAAAAATGATAGAAAGTCGCCACACCGTAAACATGACTCAAAGGAATACGAAGGGAGTTCGCAACGTAATGAAAAGCATTTTCGTCAATATACCCAAATGACTCCTGTACCGTGTGAAGTGTTTCAATCAATGCATGAGATTGATAACCATAGCGGCGCATAGTAGCGCCAATCATTTTCCATCGACGGTCTTCCGATGGAGGTGAAGGTTTCCCGAATGAAGTTCGCATTTAGTTTCTCCTGTCATACCAACAGGGCAAAAAGATATCCCTGCGCTGATCCAACTTTCCGTGTAAAAAATCCGAACTGTTTGAATAAAGTGCAAATTGTATCAAATAGAAAAAGATATTTAATGTTTATCAATTCAATCTACTTAGTTATAATTTTATCTATCTAAATTAATTAGTCAATACTTTAATCCCACATTAAATAAAACAGTTATTTTGAAGGCTATTGCTAGAATGTTGCGAGGACAGTGAGTTTGTTATCCTGAAAACTTTTATGCACATTTGAAAAAAATAGATTAAAAAAAATCCTTTCATTCCAGATATTGATCTCTCAAACAACAATATCCTTCGGCTATAATCAATTAATGAAATAAATTCTCAGAGAGTAATAACAATGATTTATCTTTTTGTGTATCTTTTATTGATACTAAATGTTTTCTTCATTATACCCAACTCCATTTTATCAAGTGCAAACTCAAATCTCCACGTGTATGGCTCAACAGACTCAATCGATATTATAGGTGTACAAGTGGTCTATTATGTTCCATTTGACAGTGAACCTTTATTGGATTGGCGGGAACGAATTGAATCCCACATGCACCGTGTAAAAAAATTTCATGCACGTGAACTGGGTAATCAATCCGAACTGAATTATACGATTTATCCCTCACCCTTTATCGCTTCTGCGACCAAAGATGAGTTCCCGCAAGACGATGTAAATCGTTTTTATTGGCACATCATTAACGAAGTCTGGCATTCTGGAAAGCTGTCTTTCAATGCGAATTCATTTCCAATCATACTAGTTTTCTCTGACAATAATTTCTCACCCGGTTACAATGATTGGATCCGTGAGTGTAATGGTAAAGATTGTATATTCCCACCACCCCATTCCAAATGTGCAGGCTATGTAAAAGAAAATGGAGAAGACCGGCCAGGAACCCGCTGTGGAGGCGCCCGCTCTGTTTTCTGGCCAGAGAAACACATGGGATTTGGATTGGTCACTGCCGATGGCTGGCGAGTCCCCATTAAAGGAACGGATTGTGTAGTTTATCATGAAGGAATCGGTCATGCGATCGGACTTCCACACTCTGAACCTTTGGACAATTCAGTGATGGGACTCGCCCAATACGTAGACTCCATTAATAAAACCTGGCTGAATGAAAAACAAAAGAAGAAACTTGGCTATAAGCCTACTACTAACGATAAAAAAGATTTATTCACTCACTTTGAAGTATCTCATTCTCCTTCTCGCCCTCTTGCCTTGAAACCAGTCAAAATTCAAGCCACTTTCCCACGTCACATAAAGATCAAAAGATTAAAAGCGGAATATCAGACTGCATTACGATCTCCTTTTCAATCATTGGGCAAAGCCACATTGACTTACAGTAAAAAAAGCAAAATCGCTACGTGGTGTATTCCACCTATTCAAATTGGAGAAAGCATTGCATATAGGGTGCGTCTGGAAACAGAATCACACGGTAGCGAAGAAATTTGGAACTATTATAAGATTAGAGAATAAGCTCATATTTATTTGATCGGATAATTCCTGAATGCTTTCGCGGCTTCATACACGGCAAGTATATTTTGCGGGGGAACATTTGCTTGAATATTGTGTATGGTGGTGAACACATACCCCCCGCCTGGAGCGAATGTTTGGATTCTTTCATGAACATGCTGACGTATTTCTTCCGGGCTGGCTTCGCACAAGACATGTTGGGTATCACACCCACCTCCCCATAAAGCCAATTTGTTTCCGTAGGTCTGCTTTAAATAGGAAGGTTCCATATTGGCAGCCGATGTTTGGATTGGATTTAAGACATCGACGCCTTCATCAATAAAATCGTTCATAAAGGCTTCAACAGAACCGCAACTATGCAGGAATAATTTGATGTGAGGATAATATTCATGCACATAATCATAAATGCGCTTGTGTGCCGGTGAGATAAAACGGCGGTACATCTCTGAACTCAATTGAGGCCCTGCCTGGGTTCCCAGATCATCCCCCATTTGAATCAGTTGGATATAGTCACCAACAGCATTTAGATAGAGTGAAAGATTGTTCAAATGCCATCCTACCAACCGATCGATCAAAGCTTCGGCATAGCCAGGATCCTCGGCCATATCCATCATAAAGTTTCCCCACCCCCGCAACCACTGGCCTTGCTCCAGAATATTCCCGCCAAAGCCTCCCATCAGCGCATAGTCTGTATTCTCATACAAATATTTTGCGCGAGGCTGCAGCCATTCCAACTGTTCTTCCGTCAAAAATGGCAAATCGAAGTCTTCAATGCATTTTCGCGGTTCACCAAAGGGCGGTTCCACCATTTCACAGTAAAGGCATCCCTGTGGCATTCTTCCCCAAATCTCTCCTTTAGCATTCCGTGCGTTGTATCCCCCGGCTCCATCAGCCTCAAATAAAGCCTCGGGTGGAACTTCAGCCTTGGTTCCATCAGGTAAAACAAATGGTTTCCACTCACGTTCATCCGGATATAAGGAAGTATTTACAATATCAACTACATCCACTTCAAACAGTTCGAGGATTTCAGGTTCGATTTCTGCCAGCTGCTGCATGAAATCATATACCCGTATTTTCCCTCCTTTAATCCCCAAGTATTCCTTTAAACGGGCATAGGCAATAGCGGTCAAACCGGTGGAACGCATAGCACCACAATCGATTGGCACTTTATCGGGTTCTCTCCGCTCAACAGCAGTTAAAACTCTTTCTCGTGGAGTCATAATTACAATCCATACTTGAAATATTTTGATCTATTTGTGACTACAATTCACACTTTTTCACAACGGTAATTTACCCCAATCCACAAACAAAAACTAATCCTCTCTTGTCTACCATTACATTTGTTTTGATTGAGTTTCTAAGGATTTACCAGCAAGATGAAGAATTCCTAGCAGCAATAATGCTCCAAGAAATAACATAAACCATGGCGATATGATTTCCAATGTCCCTATCCCAAGACAAAGAAGAGAGACAATTGCCACTACTATAGCATAGGGCAATTGTGTATTGACATGTGCGGTAACAGGGCAGCCACTGGCGCCGGATGAAAGAATGGTGGTGTCCGATAACGGAGAGCAGTGATCCCCGAATATCGCGCCACCGAGCACACTTCCTATCGTGCCATAGAGTATTTCAGGATTGTCGGCTCCAAATTTAAGTGCCAATGGAACCGCTATCGGCATCAGGATTCCCATAGTCCCGAAACTGGTTCCAGTGGCAAAACTGATCAGCGCTGCGAATATAAATGTCAAAAGTGAAAGGAAATGAGGATTAAAGTCGCGTCCCAGCAATCCGGCGACATAATCCCCTGTACCCATCCTCTGGCAAACATCCCCAATACTCCAGGCCAAAGTTAATATAACGCAAATCGTAAACATCCCTCGGCAGCCCTCCATCCAATGCGAAAAAACATCCAATAATTTTTCGCCTAAAAACAAAGGATGAATGAAAAATGCGATTACGCAGGAAATCATGGTTGACCATAACAAACATAAGAAAGGATCCGCTTCCGAAAGAAGATTGATCAGTGATTGCCAGGGATGCGACCAACTTGTTTCAGCACCATTTAAATAGCCATGGATTCCTAAAGTGACAATGGAACTCACTAACAAAAGCAGTAGTGGCAAAAAAACCAGGAGTTTCTTTCGTTCATGAATCGGTTGCGGCTGATCTTGGTTGAGTTCAATTTCATCTGTATTCAAACCATCCTGTTTCAATGCATCGCTTTCTGCCCGAAACATGGAACCAAAATCTTTTCCAATAATACAAATCAAGAAACTAAAAACTAATGCTAAAAGAGGATAAAAACGATAAGGGATAGATGAAAGAAACAGACCATAGCCGGTATAACCAGCAGCACCCTCCGCCGCTAATGCATCGGAAATGAGAGTGATTTCTATACCAATCCAGGTCGAAACCAAGGCGAGTGATGTAATGGGGGCGGATGTGGTATCGACTATATATGCCAGTTTTTCTCGTGAAATTTTGAGATAATCCACAATCTTCCTGTAGGTATTTCCAACAATCAAAGCATTGGCATAATCGTCGATAAAAAATACCAGGCCGGAAAACCAGATTATGGTATTCGCACGGCGGCGAGTCCGAATACGTGATGTCAAGTTACGAATCAACACTCTTGCGGATTCACTGCGATTCAAAATTTCCACCAAACCGCCCATAAAAACGGTGAAGAACAATGTTACAGCATGATCGGTATCGGTGAATGAAGAAATAAGAATATCATCTACAGCACGAAAAAACGCAAGCGGTGAAAAATCATAAAGAAACAAGGCTCCAACAAAAATACCCACAAACAGAGCCATAACCGCTTCGCGCAAAATAACACAAAGTATGATCGCTACCAAAGGAGGGATTAAGGAAAAAAATGTACCTTCCATAATGTACGGTTCGTTCCTTTAAGACTGTATTTTCAATAGCCCCCAAAAGGCTGTGGAGATTTCACCATCACCGGCCGCATTTTCTACATGGATTGTCACCTGCTGTCCGGCGAATTGCGTAAGATCAATATTCAGATCAAACCATTGCACTTCGCTTAAAACTGGTTCAATCGCTTTCTCTGAGATTTGAGTTCCATTTACTTTCACACGCAAAATCCAACCGGCGTTTGAGGCCGTATCGGAACAAGTTACAATCAAATGAAGCGATGGATTTTGATTAGGCAGAGTTCCTTTCCAGGTTAACTGGCAGGGCGTATCTTGATTCAATGGATGAGTAACAAGCACACTAAAACGGCCTTGATATTCTTCTCGAACTCCTGGATTATGTTCAACACCACATTGCGATATTGTCCACCCTTTTGCCCAGGAATTCAGAGTATCTTGCAGTTTTCTCTGTAATCCTTCATAGCGAACTCTATCAAGGTTCTCCCATTGAGGTTGAAATTCCCGAAACATAGATTCTGTAAACTGTTCAAGCCGATCCGGAGCAGTAGGTTTTTGGATGGGGATGGTATAATACTCTCGCTCGCCCAAGCGCTCCACTTCCCCGCCCTGCCTTTCGATGGCTTCTCTTGCCATTCGCGTACTGGCTTTAACCAGAGAATCGAAATCGTATTGGGTATAGGAAAATTTCCTATCGGCGATTAAAGGAATACCGATAGTGTATTCTCTGGGGATGTTGTTGTATCCAAGAATGGTACCCAAAATGCCGGCAGCGGTGGAAGGATTGCAGTCATTATCTTGACCGCAGCGAGTGGTAATCTCAAGTGTTTTTGCGAAATCTCCCTTTCCATACAATAAACCGATTACTACATATCCGCCATTCAGTTTCGCATCGATATTATAAGGTTCGCCATGACCTTTGGGACAAAAATCATTCTGTGCCCATTTGTCTTCAAGCATTTTCCAACATGCCTGCCAATCTTCGGAATCCTTCTCATAAAAGGCCAGAACATCTCGAATTAACTGGGCGTATTGACTGCGTTCAGGAATGCAGGCCAATCCCAAACGGACAACATTTTCAGGGTTATTTTCAAGATAGGCAACAGAATACATTCCGGCCACAAACAGACCGCCATATACGCCATCACCGTAATTCATGATATGACCAAATTCTTCGGCCAGGCGCATGGCCGTGTGAGGCATGGCGGGACAAATGATACCAAAAAGATCGGACTCAATTTGAAAGTCGATATCGTTGGCGTGAGGATTATAACGCGGGTGGCCTGAATTGGGAGGAAGAATCCCTGCCCAAATATTCTTCCGCGCTGCATCGTTGGCGTGCCACAATTGATATCTAGTATTCGCAAAATATTGTCCCGCTTCTTCCATATTTATGGTCAATCCTTTTTCTTCAAATGCTTCCAGGAAAGTCATTTGGACATACAGATCATCCTGTTCAAGAGCATTGGATACATATTCAGGCCGCCAGGTGCGGATATCCCCTTCTTGCATAATCTCGCCCTTGTAGCGGAATTCGTAAGGAGCACCATAGCTAACTCCGACCATTTTCCCCGCCCAAGCGCCTCGTAACTTATCCGTAAAATCAAAATGTGAAAGCCGGCGCGTTTGGCCTCGTGTACGGGTTTCATCACGAAACCAGGATTTAACGGTATCCGCTACTTTTCCAGCACTACCACACGACCCCATAATTAAAGCAAGTGCTATAACCCATCCAGTGAATTTTTTCGAATTCATTTTACAACTCCAAATCATAGTGTGAGAGAACCCATTCATTTATAGAACGATTAGTAATCCATCTACCGTACAGTATCAAAAAAATCAGTATAAAGTATTCTAAATACAAAACAATACGCAATTATGCTGTTGTCTTTGGTATAAATGAAGGTGGCGAAACTTTATCTTTTCATTTTTTGAGTACATTCATTTAAGATTAACGAACCAAAATATAATTTTCAAATGGAGGCGGTCAATGAAAGCATGTATTTTTCACGAACATGGAGATGTTGATAAACTGCAGTATACGGATACCGGCGAACCACAGCCAAAACCCGGTGAAGTCAAAGTTAATGTCAAAGCCTGTGCATTGAACCATCTGGATATTTGGGTTCGGCTGGGAGGACGGCCAATACCCATTCCCATGCCGCATATTTTAGGTAGCGATATTGCAGGAACCGTCGTGGAGACAGGCAATAATGTTAAGAATATTCAACCCGGCACCAAAGTAATAATCGCTCCAGGGGTATCTTGTGGTGAATGCGAATACTGCTTGAGTGGATATGACAGCGCCTGCTCCGACTTCAAAATTATGGGATTTCAAGTTCAAGGAGGCTATGCGGAATATGCAGTGGCTCCGGCACGAAATATCATTCCGGTTTCGGACAGATTTTCCTATGAAGAATGGTCTGCTTTACCGCTTGTATCCCTCACGGCTTGGCATATGCTTTTTGAACGAGCAAAACTACAATGTGGTGAAACGGTACTGGTCCAGGCAGCAGGCAGCGGCATCGGCAGTGTTGCCATTCAGTTAGCCAAATTGGCCGGTGCGACCGTGATCACAACAGCAGGTTCGGACGAAAAATTACAATCCGGTAAAGAATTAGGAGCAGATTATACTATCAATTATCGTGAACAGGACTTTGTCGAGGAAACCAAGAAAATTACCAATGGCAGAGGCGTAGATGTGGTTTTTGAACACATAGGCGGAGAGACGTTTACCCGCAGCCTGGATGCCATGTCTAAACTAGGCCGGCTAGCCATATGCGGCATTACAGCTGAAGATGAAGGCCGCTTTAATATTTTACAACTCTTCGCCAAACAAATATCCATTCACGGTTCTTATATGGGTTCGATGGTAGAAATGAAAAAAGTCATGCGCTTGGCTGAAGAAGGAAAAATTAAACCAGTTATTGACAAAGTGTTTCCTTTGAAAGAAGCTCAATCAGCTCAACAGCGAATGCTTGACCGCCAAAATTTCGGCAAAATAATTTTAAAAACTTGATCAAAAACGGAGAAAACAATGGCACAAAATCCATTTCCACCTCAACCTGTATTGGATTCTCTGAAAAAAGGACTGGTCATTCCCGCTCATCCGCTTGCATTGACACCTGAACGCAAACTGGATGAGAAGCATCAACGGGCATTGACACGCTATTATCTTGATGCAGGCTCAGGAGGGCTTGCTGTTGGCGTCCACACAACTCAATTCGAAATCCGCAAACCGGACGTTGGACTATTGCGGCCGGTGCTGGAATTGGCCAACGATACAATGACCGAATATGAAGAAAATCATCCCACTTCTCAAATTATCCGCATCGCTGGCATTTGCGGTAAGACAGAACAAGCGGTTAAAGAAGCACAGCTAGCCCGTGAAATAGGCTATCATATTGGTCTCCTTAGCCTGGGTGCTTATAAAGAAGCGCCCATCAACGAATTAATCACACACGCCCAACGTGTGGCGGAAGAAATCCCACTGATGGGTTTTTATCTTCAGCCTTCTGTCGGCGGGAGGGTTCTCGACTTTGATTTCTGGGCACAATTCTGTGAAATCCAGAATGCCGTGGCTATTAAAATCGCCCCCTTCAACCGGTATCAAACGCTGGATGTGGTGCGCGCGGTAGCCGAGACAGGGCGGGAAAATGACATCGCACTCTATACCGGAAACGACGACAACATCCTGGTGGATTTACTCAGCACTTATAAATTGAATGTGTCTGGGAAAACCGTAGAGGTCCCAATAGTAGGAGGATTGCTAGGCCATTGGGCGGTGTGGACAAAACAGGCGGCAGATTTACTTGAACAAGCGCATGACATAACACATCACGGTAAACAAATCCCACAGGAAATGCTAAGCCTGGCTATTCAAATCACCGATACAAACGCCGCCTTCTTCGATCCGCCGCATAATTTCGCAGGCTGCATTGCTGGAATCCACGAAGTTCTTTGCCGGCAGGGATTGCTTCAAGGACGATGGTGCCTGAATCCAGAAGAAGACCTTTCGCCAGGCCAGATGGAAGAAATCGATCGTGTTTATGCCGCTAATCCACATCTGAACGATGACGCCTTCGTTGCCCAACATCTCGATGAATGGTTGAAATGACTTTCAATCATTTCAATTTATAAATAAGCGCCATTCCATCACCTTTTTCCTCTGACGCTTGTAAAATGACCATATCATAATCGGGATCATTTTCCATAAAATCCAGAAAATCCCGCATTGGATTAGCGTACTTGATCACATTGTCCGCCACAATAACCGCTCCCGGTTCCAGCATCGGCAGACAGTCCTTAAAATATTTGAAATAATCCTGTTTCACCGCATCGATAAAAACAAAATCATATTTGCCTTCAAGCTTGGGTATAACTTCAAGTGCATCGCCGGTGATACACGTCACGGTTTTCTCCAATCCCATTTTTCTGATGTTTTCCCTGCATTCTTCAGCGATATCGGAATCGATTTCGATGGTGTATAAATGACCGCCCGTGCGCTCGAATCCCATCCCCATATTGATCGCGCCGAATCCGGTAAAAGAACCGACCTCGATCCCGCGTTTCGCTCCCGTGCTTTCAACCATGATTCTCAAAAACGCAGCGTCATCGACGGTCGTGTTCAATCCTGTCCGCTTAAAGTTCTCTATAAACTCCTGCCTGAATTTTTGTATCTCATAAGGACTTGTCAATTCTTTAATACTCTCCTTGGTTTCCTGCGCGAACACATTTTGATTTGAAATACATATCACAATAAAAGCACTTAATAAAATAACTGAAAAGAGACGAAAAAACTTCATACAAATATCCTCCTTAAAAATTTGCCTCGTCAAAAAAATCTATGGGTAACTTCCGGTTCAGGAAGTTTGCCAAGT
>CAZXSQ010000258.1:0-9994 GCA_964643335.1 uncultured bacterium | reverse complement strand
AAGAATTATTTGCTACATTCAAACGTATGCAAGATGATCCGCAATCAATTGAAGGGTTGCTTCGTCCTTTTTGCTGAATTCTTTGTCGAATGATTTATGCGCAGCTATATATGAATAAATTCATCGGAAGGTATGAGTTCTACAATATCCGAAAATATAAGGTATTCATAATATTTCCATGCATTCTCTTCTTGTAAGTCACCCCATTGAACTTTTTTGGCAATTGCATTTGCACACTCTTCTTTAAATATATCCGGTGCAACAAGCATCGCCTCACATTTCAAATAACGTTCCGCTTCCACTTGAAACCTTTAAAAATCCATTTGATGGCAACATTGGCATCGATGACATATTGTTTCATCGGGAATCTCGATCTTCGCGAATTAGATCAACGCTATCCGTTTTTTGAGGGCCGGCCATTTTCCTGAGTTCTTCTGCTTTTTGAATAAATTCATCCCGGCTTAGCTTCTTATGTCCAATTGTCCGTGTAAGGATGTCTTTAGCTTCTTCTTCTAGGGTTACACCGTGAAAAATAGCGCGATGTTTCAACCGTTGAACGGTTTCCTCATCGATATCTTTTATCATTAATTCAGGCATTGCAAACTCCTTATTTTTGACTAAGGTAAAATCATAATTCCCGGATACAATCAATATAATACTTGCTTTCACTCAAGGCAACCTTACTTCAATCAGAGAAGAATTATTCTATTCATATCTTCATGGGAATCGATAGGGTAAATGTCGTTCCTTTTTTCAAATCGCTTTCTACTGTAATGATTCCTCCATGCATCTCCACCAATTCCTTCGCAATCGACAATCCCAACCCGCTTCCTTTTGCAAATGTTTTCGATGCATTTGTTCGATAAAACCGCTCCCAAATCTTCTCGCATTCTTTATTCGTCAACCTTCTCCGAGTATATTGATACTATTAATGAAACCTGATTGCCGGTTTTCGATTTTGGTGTCATAATACTATACAGATATTTTGATTGAAGGAAACGACCATGCATGCGATATCCATGAAGAGTAAACTGTAAAAAGCAAGGGGCAAAACATGGAATCTTTGTTTGACATACCCACTCAGGCCGAACTGGAATTGCGGGACGTTTTTGGATCAGATTTAAAACGTGCCGCGCTGGAAGCATTGTTGATTGAAGGATATCGGTCGGGAAAGTTGAGTCTTGATCAAGTTCGGCGGATGCTCGGATTTGAATCCCGCTGGCAAACTGAAGAATGGCTCGGTGCGCGTGGAGTTCCCTGGAATTATTCACTCGAAGATTTTGACACCGACCGGAAGACCCTTCAGCGGCTTTTTTCTGCTAAAAAACCATGATCGTTGTTGCGGATACCAGCCCTCTTCGTCACCTTATCGTAATTGGTCAAATTGATATTATCCCAAAACTCTTTCACCAGATAGTAATTCCTCCGCAGGTTCATCATGAACTGGCTCATCCTCATGCGCCGGAATCGGTTCGATATTTCAGTTTCGATCTCCCATTATGGGTGAAGGTACAAAAACTTTGACGAATGAAGCCCTTGCCACCTCTTGGTATCGGTGAAGAAGCGGCTATCAATCTGGCTATGGAAGTACAAGCCAATCTTCTCATTATCGACGACAAATGTGGACGTAATGTTGCCGTCAATTCTCCATTCAATCTTGAAGTCACCGGCACAGTTGGCTTGCTTGAAGTGGCAGCAGATGAAAACCTGATCAATTTTGAATTAGCATTAAATCAACTGGTGGATTCTCATTTTTATTTGAGTTCTAAAACAGCCGAAGAAATATTGAGACGGCACACACAAAGTAAAAATGATTATAACAAATAACAAATGTGATTTATAATTTATTCTTTATTGGAAGATAAACCTGAAAGAGAGTTCCCCGATCTTTTTCACTCTCCACCCCCAGCTTCCCTCCATGCATCTCAACAAGTTCCTTCGCAATCGATAATCCCAACCCACTCCCCTTCGCAAACGATTTCGATGCATTCGTCCGGTAAAACCGCTCCCAAATTTTCTCACATTCTTCCTTCGTTATCCCGATACCCGAATCTTTGACGGAAAGTGTAATTTCATCCTCTTTTTGTATGAGAGAAACATCGACATTCCCACCTTCCGGTGTATACTTGATCGCATTGCTGATAAATTCACCCACAACCCGTTCCAGTTTCCCCGCATCGGCGTGAATGGTTGCATTAGTTTCCAGGTTTGTAGAGAGTTGGATTCGCTTCTGTTCCGCAGCTGGTTTGTTTTCGTTGATAATATTCTCAATAAGCGTCTTTATCGGTACGTTCGTCTTCTCCAACACCATCCGTCCCGATTCGATGCGGGAAAGATCGAGAACATCATTCACCAGGCTGGTTAATCGATCCACGGATTTGGTCGCACGGCTCATGACTTTTTGTTGCTTTTCATTGAGTTCTCCCGCAATACCCAGCAGCAGGTTGTCGAGGCTGCCTTTGATGGCGGTTAAAGGAGTACGTAAGTCATGGGACGCTTGTGAAACGAAGGCGGATTTCATTTTATCGAGTTCGCGGAGTTCTTCATTGGCTTGTTCCAGTTCAGCTGTACGTTGGGCTACACGGTTTTCTAACTCAATATTCATTGATTCGAGTTCTTGATTCAATACCGCGAACTTTTTGGCAAGATGAATTGACATGGAAATCAACAACAGGAGCAATCCATACATGTAAAAAACAAGCATAGTATTCACATATTCCGTAAAAGAAAACAATATACAAATCTGAAGCAATCCGGCAAGTAGTGAATACAACAACAGGCTGACTAAAATAAAAAGGCTTTCTTTTTGAGGCCGTAGGAAAGCGATTCCAATCGTGCGCCAAATTTCTAATGCGACCAAAGTACTAATAATTTCATGTGTAAAGTAAGTAAGATTTCCAGTCAATAAGATCAGGGCGTACACGCCTACGATTACCCAATAATGCCTCGGTATTTTTCCTAATATCAGCATGTATACAAAAATCATGAAGAAAAGAAATGAAATATTATAACTAATTAGGAAAAAGTAAATATGAAAATAACTCTTCGTAAAATCATGTGTCAAGAATTTTGACATATCTATATGAAAACTCGATGCCAAAACCAAAAGAAACAGTGCAAATGCCAGGTTTATTGGTTTTTGCGGGTAAAAAAGATAAAGAAAGAGATGTAAAACAAACATAATGATCAGGATGCAGGGAATGGTCACTCGCGCAAAAGAGACATACCGGTTAAATTCCTTTTTTTGTTGCTGCCATTCATCAAACGCTTGAAAACCCAATTCAAAGCCAGGTGGGTGTTCCCGCTCGAGTAAAGACTCATAATGATGGTTCGAATACCGGACGGCAAGCACATATTCTTGTTTCGGGACGAGGTGGACCGGAAAAGCATCCGGGACGCGGCTATATCCAAGAGGATTCCGGTGAAAAAAGAGAACGTACGGTTCTTCCTTTTCTTTGGAAGGACTTACGGTTCCGTACGTTCTGATTTTTTCTCCATTGAGGTAAATTTCAGACGCCCCCCAGTGAGACAGCAGGAGCACGAGAGGAATGTTGTCCTTCAATCCATCCGTACGAAAGTGGATTCGAAACCAAGCGATTCCTTTCCATTCGTTGGATGGAATACTACCTTGTTTCAAGAGCGAATTCACCGTTTTCCAATCACGGCCGTCAAAATCCGGATCGGCCCAGGAGGGATTATCACCAGCATGGTATTTCCAGGTGGAGAAATAAATCGGTTTTCCTGACTCGATCTTAGCCCAATCCAGGGATAATGATTTACCATTCGCAATTGGACACAAAAAACAACAACCCATTAGTAAAATTATGGACTTAAATAGATATCCAAGAATAAATATCTTGGCAGGAAAACGAGCCTCCATTCTTACCCCCAATGAATAGATTGATTATTCTGTGGTTTTTTCCTCAATCCAAATTGCAATTGATTTTTTGTTCAAGAGTTGGCATTTCTGAATCATCCATTCTGCATCTGTGATATCTTGAAGAGCAGTTTCATGGTCAATATGAATGGTCCAACTATAATCCCCGAACTGCCTATCTTTAAAAAGGCGTTGTAATATACGTGTTGTTTCTTTTGGAAAACTACCCGTTTTTACGAATTCTCGGTTAAATGCTCCTACAGTTTGATAATGAGATGAAAAGGATAGACCTTTTTGAGCCAAGGTGGCAGTCATGGCATGAAATACAGCATAATAGGAGCGTGAAGCGGCATCATCATAAAATCCAGCTTCGAAATCCATTTTGGCGCCAGCCAATTTTTCTTTGGCTTTTCTTAAAATCGAACGGAGGGCTTCAGGAGGGCATTGTGGCTCATTCATATTTCGATTCCATCTTTACGAATATTCCAGCCTAAAGGAAAATCTTGTTCTTTTTCCCATTCATGAGGTTCATAAACTAATGTGGCAAAAAGAACATCATACTGATTAAGCATTTCAACTTCGGCATCGATTACTTTCTCTCGAACTTCAGGATTGCGACGGTTTACGACTAAGGCTATATCAAAATCGGATTCCTTGGTTTCCTCATCACGAGCACGGGAACAAAAAAGAACCATTTTGTTCAGGTTGTCTCCCAATGATTCTCTGACAAGCGAAGCATATTTATGCGTCAATTGAATTGATTCAGTTTTTGTCATTAGCTAATCTCTCCGAAAAAACAATACAAAAGTCTGATCTATGATAACGCCGCAAAAGGCATTTGCATAGTAAAAGTGGAGCCTTTTCCCACTTCACTCTCCACCTCTAGCTTCCCTCCATGCATTTCAACAAGTTCCTTTGCTATGGATAGTCCCAACCCACTTCCCTTCGCAAACGTCTTCGACGCATTCGTCCGGTAAAACCGCTCCCAAATCTTCTCACATTCTTCCTTCGTCATCCCTATACCGGAATCTTTGACGGATAATATAACTTTATCATCCGATTGTGTTAAAGATACTTCAACGCTTCCCCCTTCCGATGTGTATTTAATCGCATTACTGATCAACTCACCCACAACACGCTCAAGTTTCCCCGCATCGGCGTGAATGGTAGGATCGGTTTCAAGATTGGCTGTAAGTTGAATTCGCTTCTGCTCCGCAGCCGGTTTATTTTCGTTGATAGAGTTTTCAACAAGACTACCGAATGGCACATTCGTTTTTTCCAATACAATCCGCCCGGTCTCAATTCGATTCAGATCAAGCACATCATTGATAAGGTTCGTCAACCGGTCGACAGAATTTGTGGCTCGAGTCATGATCTTTTGCTGCTTTTCATTAAGATCACCTGCAATGCCTAAAAGTAAGTTATCCAAGCTGCCTTTGATTGCAGTCAGTGGTGTGCGTAGATCGTGCGAGGCTTGGGATACGAACTGTGATTTCATCTGATCGAGCTGAATCAGCTGTGCGTTGACTTGCTGTAGTTCGACGTTCATGTTGTTCAACTGTGTGTTTGAAATTTTTAGCCGATGGGAGTATCTATTAAGCTTCAAATGCCGATTGACCGCGATGCCCGCAAACAGCAGAGCCAAAAATAAACTGAGGCTCATAAGCAGTAAAACTTTTGTATCGCGATACCAAGGATACATGACTTGAAACGAATGTATGGCAGGGCTTTCAGATACATTCCAATTCAGATCACTTGCCCGTACCTGGAAGGTATGCCTGCCGGGCGCGATTGCTTTAAATGCGGCAACATTTCCACTCTGAAACTCTGACCATTCCCCATTATCGATACGGTAAGAATACAATAAGCGTTCTTTTTGTGTTTGTTTCCATTTATCAATGCCTTCAAAGACGAATTGAGCATTGCCGTCGGATGTGATGGTTTTACTGTTCTGGCCTTCAACCATCCATACAATGGGTGGCGAAACATCTGAGTTGGGATTGAATTTACTTATCCCTTTTAGTGTACTGACCCATATGTTGCCTTGGCTGTCTTCAAACACTTCCATCGCATCGGAGGTAGGAAGACCCTCCTTGGCGGTTATTTGAATCCATGAATCTTGATAATAGCGGTACAAACCACTCCAAGCAGCCACCCAGACACTGCCATCACGGCTTTTGATCATCGAGTGCACCTGATCAATATTCTCATAAACAGTCGACCAGTTTTTCCCATCGTATTCAAAAATACTGTTGCGGTCAGTAAACCATATCCGGTCGTCGTCCACTCTTAAAATGCACATGGCCGCATTGCCGGGATAGTCCGAACCGAATGTGTGGTATTGGCCATCATGATACCTTCCGATTCGTTCTTGATTCATCCCACCCAGCCAGATATCCCCGTTATCGTCTTCGTAAACATACCGCAACTCACCCATGTTCCAGTCATCTCTTTCCTCAAGGATTGTATGAAAAACATGGCCGTCGTATATATCCAGTTGGAAAGAATCCCAATGGCCGAGCTGAACCCAAATATGACCGTCTTTATGAGCATAAATAGCCGCAATATGTTTCCCCTCAGGATGCCGGACAATTTGAAATGTTTCGTCTTCAGGCGAAAAAAGAACAATAACGGAACTTCGTGTGCGGATAGCAATATGACCACTTTGCAAATAAGAAATTTCTACGCTCCCGTGCTGAAATGTGATCAGATTATTTGGTAATGTATAACTCTTTTGTTTATCACCATCAATCATGATCAGCTTGTTGACTGTGGTTAACCATATTCGGCCCAACGGATCTTCGTAGATCGTATTGATATAGGTATCGATATTTTTCAACGCAGGAGGAGTGCGCCAGGCCGGGCTGGCATAACGAGCGACATTGCGTGAAGTCTTCGTCCAAAAGGAGTGATTGGAGTCATAAATCCATTCAGTATTGTTGCTGGGAAATTTTATTTCTTTGTTATCGATAACTTCCTTGTTCCATAAAGTCAAATAATTAATGATCAGATAATGTAAATCGAAATTTAAAAGCCACAAGTTCCCATCCACATCAGGCCAGCCGGCATCAAACTCTTCCTCTGACGAATAAATGACACGCCAGTTACCATCTTCAAAATGCACCAGTACATATCTTTTTTGTTGATTGGAAATCGTGGTAGCATACAAAGTACCATCATCATATTCAATCAAAGAAAAGAGATTTTGCAGTTTTAAATCCGCTTCAAGAAGATATTCCTTCCATTCACACCCTTCACTGAAAGGATGATTGCCGTTGCAAACTCGTGCTACTCCATGCTGACCCGCCAGCCATATCCCACCGTCTCGGGAAGAGATCATTTCATTAAATAAACCAATTTTGGTTTCTGAAGAAGTTTTAATCAGCGTGCTTTGTTTTTTTTGGGTGTTATATTCAACTAATCGATCTGGGGAGAGTATAAGAACACAATCTGTAGCACTAGAAAGAATAGAGCAGGTACTCGGGTCAAAACCTTCGATCTCAAATGGAATCCATGAACCTTGTTCATAAAGCAGCACACCGTTTGAATAACAAGACCATAGTTGATTACAACGGCTTTCATGAACCACTCGATGCGATTCAACAAAAGGGATATTACTAATGCCGTATCCATCCATGCAGCTGATCGAAGCCACCGGGCTGCCATGAGTACACCACAAACGCCCTGATGGACTAAGGGAAATGTAAGGAACGGTGGATTCACTCAAACCATCCACCGTGGTCCAATAACGCCAATGTCGCGGTTCCTGACCAAAGGCAGACAAATTCATCCAAATTGTCAGCGTCCCCAAAATAGCAAAACACAGTATGCAAATGGTCTCTCGGTACATTTTCTTTCTACCCAATGTTCACGGTATTCAGGAATTCTAATATACGATCACATTATATGGACTAATAAAGAAGCAATTAAGAGGGAAGTGTGTACTAAATGATCTATCAATTGAACAACAAATGTGGTTATTGTAAATTGTTTATTCAGTTGTATAATGAATAATGACCAGATCAAAGCAAATAAGGAAATAGTAAACATGCCTAGACTATTCTTAGAAATAACGACAGAAGAACATCGGCGGCTTAAAGAATGTGCGGCTTTGCAAGGAAAAAGTATAGAAGAATACGTTCTGGAATGTACACTTCCCTCTCAAGCAGAAGAAACATCTTCTGCACGGGAAGAGGCACTCCAGCAGTTAGAAAATTTCCTGCAATCCCGCATACAAGAAGCAAACCGTGAAGAGTTCTCCGTCAAAACATTTGAACAGATCAAACAAGAAGCCCCTAAACAAGCATCCTGAATATGTCTTCCAACATACTCCCAGTAATTAGTCAATTCATTCATTATAAATCCGTATTTCACAAATCTGCGCGCTATTACCTTGCCTATTTAACGCAGGCGCTTCCAGCATGACACGCAGCCGGGATGTTTTCACTCTCACGAATTGCAGGACATTACGCCGCTTTTTATTTCCTTCGATATCCGCCACACATTCCCACTGGCCATCTCTATCAACTTCGACACGATAATTTGGGCAGGCGTAATCTTGATTTTGGAAAGATATATGAACGGTATTGAATTCTTTTGGTTCATCAAATTTCACTTCGATCCATTGTGGTAGCGCCTGATCATTCGCAGGTCCCCATGAATGAGGTATCCCATCAATTGCCCGATTGTAACCATCGATCACGTTTCCCGGTTTGAGCGGAATTCCCGGTATTTTTTCCTGCTCCTGTTTTTCAGGTTCAAGAGTAAATGCATAACTCTCCATTCGGTAAATAAACTCAGGATCGGCATAAGCACGGCAGGTTTCAGGAATAAGCTGTGGATACAACGCCCACTGAATTCCCTGAGACGCTGGCAAAAAGACATAATAGTATCGTTCAGGATTAACGGAACAATCCAGATCGAAAACAATCCAATCTTTGGCACCCGGAGATACGGCCGCCTTTGCTTGTGCAAGATTTTCTTTTGAAGAAAAATCACCAAATGATTCTGCAGGCCGAAGCGTCAGTGTAAGGTTAGCCGGTTTCTCATTCGTTGATTTAAGGAATAGAGCAATGTTCTTGATTCGCTTTTTATCAGGCTTGAACATAACCGCCCGGGGTCGGTCAAGACTATGAAAAGTGGTCGATTCAGATTGAATGAAACTCGAATTCGGGTCAATTATTTTTTTGACACTCGAAGCCTTCACTGTACTTTGCAGTGCCAAATCATCCGGATCGGTGTTTTTCACACCCATAATGTAACATCCATCTTTCAGTAAACGCTGCTGCAGTTCGTTAACATATTCTTTTGTTACACCACGGGGATCAATATCCTTTTCGATACAAATACCCGCTGCGGTTCCCGCTGCCTGCCCCATCTGGCAGGTAGGTCTCATCACGCGAATACCGCCCAGTGCCACATGCGAGGCGGAAATATCCCTGCCCGCCATCATCAGGTTAGAAATGTTGACCGAATAAAGACACCGGTATGGGATACTCACTCTTCTGTCACGGTACAAGTGCAACGTAATGGAACCATCCGTCCAAAAACCGTTAGGATGATGCAAATCGATTCCCCATCCGCTGTAAGCGACATTGTCCTCATGAACAATGCGGTTCATGTAATCCCACTGTGTCAGGATATATTCTCCTACTAGCCTGCGGGATTCACGCTTGCCTGGCACATAGGTTATCCATTTCAGACGCCGGTTCTTATTTTCCTGCTTAAATGGTGCATAATTTTTAACATAATTCCAAAGCCCTAAATTGACCCGCAGCAGCTCGTCTCTTATTTTCTCCGCTTCATAAATCGTGTCTTTCATTCCACCGAGTTCGATATACCATTTGAAGAAACCGCCGTCGGGGTCGTTGACTGGATAACCATCCCCCTTTTCATAGTGCCGGTATCCCTCTTCGGCAAACGGCACACTGCGGTATTCCGGCTGTTCAGCTTCAACAGTTTTTGACATCCCGGCATATTGTCTTCCATATATGCCCGAAGCATGGGTGAAGCGGTTGGATAAGTTTTTACTCCCAACTGGCGCCGGAGATGGAATCCATTCCAGCGGTATAACCCGCGATTCATACTGTTCAAAATCAGAAGGGGATTTCCAGCGGC
>CAZXSQ010000257.1:7967-10018 GCA_964643335.1 uncultured bacterium | reverse complement strand
GCAATGTTTCCCGCTGGCCTACCCATTCGTATTCCGTATGATCAGGCTCAGACAAATGCAAAGTTAGCGAATCTATAGTATGCGTTTTGCTCATGGATATCTGTTCTTATTTTTAAGTTTTGTTTTATTGAAAAATAGTCCTGATTATTAAGATACCAAAAATATATGGTTTAAAAAGGTTCATTCATTTATCTTTTGAATTCGAAACGAACTCGTTCAGTATAAACGGGACCTTCAGGCTTTAAATCACTTTCCATGAGATAGAAGGCATCGGCTTCCAATATTCCTAGAGAAAACTTTTCATAAAATGGGGACGATTTGAAGAAAACCTTCTTATTCTTTTTGGACCGGCCTATAGTAAGATGCGGATGAAATTTTTTCTTGTCGAATTTGATTTTTGCTGCTGCCATGGCAGCCCGGATACTCTCTTCCAATGCAATCAATCCACTGTTTCCTTTTTTAACGCCAATCCATAATACTGAAAGTGGACCACGATGAGGAAAACTGCCGACACCGGCCAGTTCGAATTGAAACGGACTGAACTGTTCGGCAACGGGGTGTAAAATCGTTGTTAACTTATCCGCCTGTTCTGCGGATATATCCCCCAGGAATTTTAAAGTCAGGTGACAATTTTCCGGTTTGGTCCACCGGACATTATGAATAACACCATGCTGAGATTGTTGAAATTTGAGAATTCCTTCCTGGATTTGAGAATTCAAATTAATCGAAATAAACGCTCGCATGATTTACCTTTTTGCCTTTTTCTTAAATAATAGCCGGAGAACCGGTTTGCGTAACAGGGGCAACTTTATGTTTCTCGTTTATACTAACAGGCGATTGTTTATAACCGTATCAACCACTACTATCAATTAGAAGCGGAGGAGACTCTTCTATGCGTTTCATGCTGTGGCTAA
This sequence comes from uncultured bacterium, assembly GCA_964643335.1. GTDB lineage: Bacteria > Hinthialibacterota > Hinthialibacteria > Hinthialibacterales > Hinthialibacteraceae > CAZXSQ01. Next base: position 9,104 of record CAZXSQ010000257.1, on the reverse strand, counting down.
CGGCTTTTTTGATAGGATGCTGGGCGCAAAACACCCTTCTCAATGGCCATATTGCAACCGGACTGCTTATTTATTTTCTGGCGGGAACGATTTCGTATTACACCTTCCGTTTTCATAGTGAAGATTTTCCATACATTGGCAAATGGCAAAATCATCATTCGCCTTCTTTCAAAAATGATATAAAACCGTACATATTGGGAATAGGAATATTTTTCGCCTTTGTGGCAATTGTCTTTATTTGGAAAGCTTCGAAAATCGGCTTCCGAACATCTTTGGAAGAATGGACATTATCAGGCTTGGTCTATCGCAAACCTGCTGAAGCCAAATATGCACTTTATTGTTGGATATTGTTTATAATTTTACTCATCTATTCAGTCCGACAACCTTTCATCGAATTCATCAAAAAGAATAATTACAAAACTTTTGTTATTCTCATCCTTTTGATTTTCTTCTCCTTATACTTGGGTACATTTCGTTTGACAGACATTCCTGTAACAGTGCATGGCGATGAAGGGATGGTCGGTGTTCATGCACGCCAAATATTGGAAGGAAAGATTGATACTTTTTTCTCGGTTTCATGGTATTCAATTCCTCAATTATTCTTTTTCATACCAGCCTCCAGTCTTTTCGTTTTTGGGGATACTTTATTCGGGCTCAGGATGAGTACTGTCATTTTGGGATCGTTGACATTGATCCCCTTTTATTTTTTGCTTCGATCATTCTGGGGTACAGCAGCGTCTATTTGGGGCTCGATATTGTTAATTACCAATCATTTCTATTTGCACCTGATGCATTGCGGCGTTCAGTATATCCAAGCGGCTTTTTTTGCCATTTCTCTTCTCGGTTTATGGTTTTTTATGCATCGAAGACAATCTATAGCACTGTGCTTGGCTTCCGGTTTGCTAATGGGACTGGCACTGCTTTCGTATCAAGCGAATCACATACTCCCTTTTCTCTGGATAATTTCTCAGGGATGGCTGCTATGCTTTAGAAGAATACATCTCAAATGGTTTAGTATTTCCACTTTACTTCCTTTCACTATAGCTTTTCTTATCACGGCACCATTACTTGTTCATGATTTGGTGACATGCGGCTACACGGACGCCCCAACCTCTCGCGCGTCCGAAGTGGTCTTGT
>CAZXSQ010000257.1:4438-7957 GCA_964643335.1 uncultured bacterium | reverse complement strand
CCTGCAAACCTGGAGCATCAAAACGATGTTTACCAGGCAGGCGGGGATATTCATCTCATTTTGATGGAACAATGCAAGCGGGCTTTTTTATCTCCCATTTTATATAAAGACCTTAGTCTTCAATTCGGCGGGAACAAACCGTTTCTGGACCGGATCACGGCGGTTTTGTTTATGTTTGGTATGCTGGCTGCCGGATTTCGCTTTTTTGATTTGCGATGGTTTATTCCGGTTTTGTGGATTGCAGGGATTCTCTTTACCGGCGGAGTTTTAACCATCGATCCTCCGTTTTATCCTCGTTTGGCAGGATTAGAAGCCTTATTATTTGTCCCTGTTAGTGGTGTTTTGGCATATGCACGCAAGACAGTTCATCCGTTAAATAGGTATTACTCTAAAGTACCTGTTCTATTAACATTCATTATAATTTTTACCGTATTCATCAATATACTCACTTATTTTTATACCTATGCTTATCAAATTTCACCTGATAATATTCATTACAGGCAAACTAAAATGGCGTATTTCGTGAAAGCCAGGGGACCAAAGGCTTTTACATATTGTTTTCCCGGTTATCATTTTTCATTCGGCAGCGGAACAGTTACGTTTATTGCGAAGGATTGTTTCGGCAGGGATACGGAAAAATTACCCACACGATTGATTCGCAGACCGATCAATGTGGTTATCCATCCTTCAAAGAGAAATGTTTTATCCGATGTTATGGATAGACTGCCGCAGGCTGAAATTCAAAATCATTATTCTGATGAGGGAGATTTACTTTTTATTTCTGCGATTCGAAATGAACTTCCCTATTTTGAATCCCAAAACTGAGGAATTGCGTTATGAGTAATGCATGGAAAATTTTTTACCGGAACGTCGTCAACAAACTACAAACAACCGGCTCAATCGCGCCCAGTTCCCGATACTTAGCGGAAGCCATTACCCGTTGTATTGAAAATAAAGACCAGCCATTGAACATTTTGGAGGCGGGACCTGGAACCGGACCATTTACCCGAGTGCTTGTGAGCAAGTTAAAACCGAAAGATCACCTGGATTTATGTGAACTGAACGATGACTTTGTAATGTATTTGCGTGAATGCGTGCAAAACGATCGGGTTCTCTCGGCACATCGTGATCAAATATCCCTGCTCCACCAGCCGATTGAAACGATCGAAGGTGAGAACAAATACGACTACATTATTTCAGGTCTTCCATTTAACAATTTTCCGTCGGAGCTGGTACAACAAATTTTGGACAGATATCAATCTCTACTTAAACCAGGAGGGAAATTGGCCTTCTTTGAATATGCTTACGTGAGAGTTATAAAAACTCCTTTTGTTTGGGGCGAGAACCGAAAAAAAGTTGAGGCGATTGAGAATGTGTTGAGCAATCATTTGAAATCTTACGAGAAAGAAACAATTTTTGTACCGCTTAATGTGCCTCCTTCCATCGTTCACATCTGTCAGTATTCTTAATCCTTTTTTTCTCCATATTCTTCCTGAATCACCTGCCGCAGTACTTGAACCACTTCAGGATCGAAACTCTTTTTGTTCAACCGATCGATTACCTTCAAAGCCTTGTTCTGAGCATCTTCTACGGATTCGGCTTGGCTGTAGCGATCTTCTAAAATCGTGAAGGAATTGGCGACAGCGATAATTCGTGATCCCAGAGGGATGTCATCCCCTTGAACCCCTTTGGGATACCCACGGCCATTCCACATTTCATGCACGTGATAAACGATATCTTCCACCTGTTGAGGCAATCCGAGCGCTTGAACAAACTGGATACTCAATTCACGGCCTTTTAATTGCTGTTCCTGAACCGTAATTTTGCTTTGCAGCATTCGAAGCATACCTGTATCGTGCAACAAAGCCGAGTAGGTTAAATTCAAATAATCAATGTCTTTCAGCCTTAACTTACGGGCCATTTTTTGTGCCAGATCACAGGTCTTGACCGTTATCCCCGGAACAGAAGGTTCATGGGTTTCAATAAGATTGGCCATGCTTTTAAGCACATTGATGGTTATCCGGCGTTCGCCTTCATGTAAACGAGCATTTTTGATGGCCAATACCGCTTGTTCTGCAAAAGTCAGGAGGATTTCCCGGTCACCGGGGGGGAAATCCCGCTCCATGTCCGATACGGTGATAACACCTTCAATATCGTCATCGTATAGAGCCACCGATAGATACGAATCGGAAGGATACCTTTCGCCGACATTCTCCCACAAAGGTTTAGAATGATCATCAGAATGGTACACCATTGGATTCAAATTTTCGGCCACCCAGCCCGGTAATCCCTCCCCCAGCGCTAAAGGCTGCTGTCCCACTTCATCATTCTCCAATCCTAGCGAGACGCGGGGAATCAGTTTTTCTCTTTCCGAGTTCCAGATCATGATGGAGCACTTCTTCACTTTCAATAATTGACATGTCAATTGACCAATTTTGGCGATCATGTCTTTTGTACTGATTTTGGACGAGATTAGCCGGTGAACAACATGTATCGTGGAAAGGGCTTTTCGGCGCTGATTCATGCGTTGCAAAATCAAGGCGTTATCAATGGCCGAGGCCCCGCCAACCGATAAGAGCTGCAGCAGCCTGCTTTTTGTTGTCGACAAGTCTTGGGCTTTATCAACAATCGTCAGCAATATACCGATCATGTAATTGTTGCGTAAAAAAGGAATTGCCATACAAGTGAAATTACTGGAAGCAGGATAACTATTTAATTTTTGTAAAGCATCGATAAACCATCGCCGTATAGGATCTTCTTCAGGCAATTCAAAGTAACTCGATAGATACTGCCTGTTCAAACCTTCATATTCATATCGGGTGAGATTGAGGTTCCTCAACTTCATAAATTCTTTAGGAAACTCTCGTACTTGGGCAGGATAAAACTCACCGTCTTCATTGATCAACAACATCAGCGCGTGAGTAAGTCCGAGCGTATTGCACAATTCATCCATAATCCGGTCAAGCAACGGCTGTAGATGAATAACCGAGATGGTATGAGAAAAAAGGTGATGAACCAGTTCCAGATCGTCATGATCTTCCAAGGTGGTGGCCAACAGGGTTAAATAGCCATCAAAAATTTCCAAGACTTGTTTTAAAAACGGACGATTTTCCGGATGGATTTTACAAATACCGATCGAACCTATCCATTCATCCCGGTAGCGAAATTCAACAAGTCCTTGCAAATACCCTTCACAACATTCCAGGATATGAATGGTATTTTGTGATTTAAGATTACGAATTGAATGGATGCATTTCTCGACAACCTGGTTTTGTAAAGAAGGATCGGATTCTGCAATTTCACAATAAACAGAACTTTTCCCTACAGGAAAAGGATGCCTTTTCTGTTTATTATCCAAAATCCACCAACATGAACCCGGCATTAAAGGAGCGAAACTTCGGTATAATGCAATAATATATGGATTTGCGGCTATATCGATAAACTGGATATGAAATGGCGTTGACATATCACCCATAAGTATCTGCTGTATCCAGAGTTATTTGAAACTCTTCTTTCAAA
>CAZXSQ010000257.1:0-4428 GCA_964643335.1 uncultured bacterium | reverse complement strand
AAAAATTCTTCCTGCTGGATCTTTTCTCCAAAAGCATCCGAAACATAAAATACGTTGGTTACTCTATTCCCTTCCGTGGTAATCCGGGCAAACTGAATATTGACTTTCATTCCGGACAAAACCGCAGCCAGTTCCTGTAACAAGCGTGGACGATTCACCCCCCTCGACTCTATTACAGTATAACGAGTGGAAATATCATTCAAAATTTTTACCCGGCTTTCAAAACTGCTTCGACCAAGAAAACTCGATCCTGGTTTTTTTGGAATCGGGGGCATTTCATTTTCAGACAAAAGCAGCTGAGTTATACGCTCTTGCAATAAATATTGCCGTGATTCTGAAACGCTTGTCCCGCCAAGCATATCACGAATAACAATGTTATTGGCAACAATGCCATCCTTTCGTGTATTTAGCCGCGCTTCCTCAATCGAAAAATTTTCCATCAAGACAGCTGTACATATACGGTGAAACAGTCCGACTTTATCTTTGCAGACCAAAACGATCTCTCTACATCCCGGATCAAGATGGGGATAAAAGCGCGTGATGGGTTGATTTCCATCGAATTGCCGAATACATGAAACATGCTGGCGGATATTTTTCATCGATTGATTTAAAAGATAACTGGGGGGCAGATTATCCAAATGGTTCCGGACGAGTTCCACATCGAATTCTTTCGCCAGCGTTTTAACGATTTCTTCTTTGCGCGAAATGACCTCGAATTGGCGTTCTTCCTCCTCCTTTATAAACTCGCTGACAAACACATCCCGCATTGTCAAAAAAAGTTGCCACAAAAGATTGTTTTTCCATTCAGTCATGGATTCAGGAGAAACAGACCGTTGATCCACATAAGTCAAAAGATACATCATATTCAGGTCTTCAAGAGTTTCAAATGAATCCGTAAAATCAGCCAGCGCTTTCCTATCCGAAATATCCAATCTTTGACACGCTTGATTCATGATCAAGTGATGCTGGACAAAAAACATGATTCGCTGGCGTTTCTCTTCCGGTAGGCGCATCCGCCTGGCAATATTATCCACTAAACGAGTTCCGGCAATGCAGTGATCGCCCTCCCGGCCTTTGCCAATATCATGAAACAAGACGGATAAGCGCAGAACATCTTTTTCTTCACATTCCTCCCAAATGGAGTGACGTTCCCGGGCATATTTTGTGTGATCGTCCCCCAAATGCTCAAGATGATACAAACATCTCAAGGAGTGTTCATCGACTGTATAACGGTGTGCCAAATCGTAACGGATTAGAAAAACAATACTTCGCCATTCAGGAAAAATGCGTTCCAATATCTTGGTTCTACGCATCTCTTGAATCGCTTTTTCTATCGGCTCGAATAAGGCAAAAAACTCCTGCAGTAACCTTGCGGTTTCTTTGTGGTGAAGAAAAGCTTGATCTGCTAAATCCAAATTATCGAGAATGGCTTCAGCGGTTTCATCCGCCAGAGTTGCTCCATGTTTAGCCACTAAAATGAACGTGGTTAAAAGACGCTGAGGATAATGCTCAAAAAAGTGAATATTTGCAGGTATGTGATTTTTTCCGTTTTTTAAATAAAATCCATCGCTTAAATTTTTTCGTTTACTAGGTTTTAAACTCGCCCAAAAAGGTTTCGCAGTACATTTCCGGTCGATATGCTCGGCAAACTGCCTTATCGTCAAGGCATGCATATAATACTCGCGCATCATTTCTTCTTCGGCCAAACGTCCCCGGCGATCCCGGTACCCAAGTCTTTTTGATATTTCATGTTGTAATGGCAGTGCAAGCACATCCTGTTCCCTATTGGTAAGAAAATGTAGATCATTGCGCAATCGCCAGATAAATTCAACTGCATTCTGTACTTGGCTCATCATCTGGTCATCGATGAGTTGGTTTCTTTTTAAATGAAGAAGGTTCATCGTCCGTCCTTTGTACAATGAACCGACCCAAAGTCCGAAATGATAATCGCGCAGTCCTCCCGGACTTTCTTTTAAATTCGGTTCGGTAATATTGATGGTTGTACCAAAACGCATGACTCGTTCGTTTCTTTCGTTTTTCTTTTTCCGAATAAGCTCAAACCGGTTACGTTCCAGAATTCGCCAGATATCCGTCTTGAATTTTTCGAACAGCCGCCAGTCTCCAGCCAGAAAACGGCTTTCACTGATTGCGGTTTGGCTGTGCATATCCGTCGAAAGTATCTCCAGCGACTGTTTATAACTCCGGCAGCAATGGCCTACATGAAATCCTAGATCATACAGGCTCTGAAATACGCCTTTAACAAGCTCTCTTTCATTGTAATTCAACTCTTCTTTGTGGAGAAAAATGATATCGACATCAGAATGAGGATGTAATTCACGGCGTCCGTAACCCCCCTGTGCGAGAAGCAGCATATGAGGTGGCAATTCATCATGATGAAGGATCCGATTTAAATAATCGAGCAGCAAGCGCAATATGAGTGTATCTGTCGCTTCTGTTATCGCCCGTAAAACTTCGCTGGAATTTTCCTCCGATTCGTGAAGATGTTGAATCGTTTTCATATCGCTTTGGTAATGGGCGTAAATACTTGTAAGGTCAGTATCTGGAACGTAAGCGAGAGCCATTTGGGGTTTTTAGTCCAATTCTTGTTGTCTATTATTCGTCAAAGCGGTATTATTGCACCACGTGGAAAGCAGCATATTGAAACCCAAAAATTTTTTCAATTAATCGCAACGTATTTCCCTGATTTTCTACATCCAAATTGAATTTATAATATAATTTCAAATAAGAAAGAAATTACACAAGACTATAAATAATTATACATGGTAAATTTAGGGGTAGTAATGGTCAAGACATTTTTGAAATTTTAAAATTTGCCATGCTGCGGCATCCAGACCGTAAAGAGGAGTTGATATGAAATATTTATTTTTTGCCTGTTTAATACTTTTTCAGAGTACCGTTAGTTTTGCCCATACCAAGCCGGTTTATGCCAAAAACGGATTAGTCGTTAGTGCTGAACCTCATGCCAGTTCTGTGGGCATCCAAATCCTTGAACAAGGGGGAAACGCTTTTGATGCAGCGGCAGCAGTGGGATTCGCTTTAGCGGTAACTTTCCCTGCAGCCGGAAATATTGGTGGGGGTGGTTTTTTAGTGGCCTATACCACCGATGGCATGCCGATTTCATTGGATTTTCGTGAAACAGCCCCACTCGCTGCCTCCCGGGATATGTATCTGGACGATGAAGAACAAGTTATTGAAGGTTTAAGCACTGACTCCATGCTGGCGGTCGGTGTACCAGGTACTGTTCACGGTTTGTTGCGAATTCAACAAGATTACGGAATCCTCCCCCGTGCTGAAATAGTTGAACCCGCCATTCGTTTTGCCAAAGAAGGTTTTTCAGTAAGTTTACCATTCTCACGTTTGCTGCAAGATTCTGATATAAAAGGATCGTTGATTCGGTTTGATTCAACAAAAGCTATATTTTATCCTGATGGAACACCTTTGAAATTCGGTACTGTTCTAAAACAACCTGAATTGGCCCATACATTGTCATTGATTCGTGACCAAGGCAAATCTGCTTTCTATGAAGGACAAATCGCGGATCGATTGGTGCAATTCATGAAAAAACACAATGGAATAATAACCCATGAAGACTTAAGGAATTATACCTCTATGTATCGTTCTCCCTTCAAATTTGCCTATAAAAATTATGAGTTCATCACTCCGCCGGTTCCTAGCTCTGGAGGAGTGACTATGGGCCAGATATTAAAACTGATCGAACCTTACTCCCTTGCTGAAATGGGCTATCATTCAGCCGATTACGTCCACACCCTCGTTGAAGCGGAACGGCTGGCTTATGCAGACCGCAACTATTTTCTTGGGGATCCGGATTTCGTTGATGTACCGGATCATCAGCTCAAATCCGAGCATTATTTACAAACGAGAAGAAAATTGATCCCCAAATCCACAGCGGGAAAAAGTGAAGGAGTCAGCCACGGAAACGTTGAACATAATGAGACAACTCATTACTGCATTGTTGACAAGGATCGCAATGTGGTTTCTATAACATATACCTTGAACGGTAGTTTCGGCATGGGCGCAGTGGTCGAAGGGGCAGGTTTCTTTCTAAATAATGAAATGGATGACTTTTCAGCCAAACCGGGAGCCCCCAATATGTATGGTTTAATAGGAGCCGAGGCGAATTCCATTGCACCGGGCAAGCGTATGCTTTCATCCATGACTCCAACCATCGTTTTGAAAGATGGAGTTTTCTCACTGACTTTTGGAACGCCAGGCGGTTCAACCATTATTACCACGAATACCCAAATTTTTCTGAATATTGCCGATTTCGGCATGAATATCCGCGAAGCAATAGAAGCCCGGCGGTTTCATCATCAATGGCTGCCCGATGTGGTGAATTTTGAACCATTTGCTTTGTCGCCGGACACGCAGGCTTTATTGAAAAAAAAA
>CAZXSQ010000256.1:0-10021 GCA_964643335.1 uncultured bacterium | reverse complement strand
AGAAACAGCTGATCAACTCGAACTTGTTCTCAAGCGGCTTCACCATCGTCTTACCTGGGCAAGAAACACACGTTCAGAAATCTACAAAAAGAAAGACGAAGGTATAATCGGCAAAGAAGAAAACCAACTCCTTCGCCGGTGTGATCAATTTATTTCCAATATCATCAAACGTGACAGATCAACTTACACCTTGACCGTTCTCGGTGAGGAAGGTTTTCTGCCGGGGTATGGTATATATGATGGAGGAATCGTTGCTTCGGCACAAAGAGGTTTTGCGCACAGACCAGGCCCTCAAGTATTTGATCTATCACGAAACACGTTTATTGCACTGCGTGAGTTTGTTCCAGGCAATCGGTTATATGCCAACCGGGGATCGTTTTATGTAACGAGATACCACCTGAGACCTGGTGAAAATGCAGGAATGCAAACATTGTTGGTTAATCTGGAGAAAAATTATATTGCAGATGCTCGTGGAGATACGTCTTACAGCCATGATGGGGCGGTTACCGTCGATGCATTGCCGATCACAGATTTAGACCTTGCTCATGAAGGACGAATCACAGAAGAAGAAAACCTTCGCTTTGCTATGCCAGTAACGATAATCGGACGATTACGAAAACGGAACCGAAGAGGAAAAGCTTACAAAATCGGTGAATACGAAGTACAACATCTTCACGGCCAAGGCCTTGAACTGGTCAATCTGGGGGAAGCGGGAAAAGTTAAAAAAGGAGAATTTGGATACCTGATTTGCACTTGTTGCGGGGCAACGAAATCTGGTTATTCCGTAGATGCAGAGAAAGAAAGATTCATTAACATTCATCGTGAACGCTGTGATTATGAACCGGTTCCCATAGTACTAACCGCTCAGGCAGATGTGGATATTCTGCAACTTTTCTCTATTAAAAGTGAATCCGTTGTTTACAATCTCGGCGAGTCACTTCGTACTGCTGCCATGCGGTTATTGGATATGGGAGAAAACGATTTGGACTTGTTTCTCCTCAGAAAAATGGATGAGAATCTCGATCTGATTATCTTTGATCCAATGCCTGGGAGATCGGGTCTCATAGAGCAAATGCTTGACCGGTGGAAGGAATTGATCTCTGCTGCAGGGGATCTGCTTGCGAACTGCCCGAATCAATGCGAAACAGCATGTTACTCCTGCCTGAAAACATTCCGTAATCAATACTACCACGAGTACTTAGACCGTGAAGAATCCCTAACCCTTCTATCAACACTAGAGTTTGAACCAGAATATTATCGTGATGTAACACCTTTGTTCGAAGAAGAATTACCGGATGACGGGAGACCATCCAATACTCGTGAAAGTCAACTTTATCAAATCCTGATGCAACATCATTTCCCACCTGGAAAATGCCGTGAACGTGTCTCTCTTCCTTCTGGTCTCTCCACTATACCAGACTGGCTTTATACCGGTCAAACCAATAATGAAATCAAAGTAGCCGTCTATCTCGACGGGATGAGCCGAAACCTGCACGGAAATCCAAAACAAGCGCAAATGGATCAACTAATTCGCCAGATGTTGGAGTTGGAAGGTTATACAGTAATCGTCATCCAATCGCGGGATTTGGATGACCCGCAAGCCATGCGTCAACACCTCAAAAATATAGCGAAAATATAGCGAATGCGATACGGAGGGAGGATTTGGTTCATTGATCTTCTCAGACAGGTAATGCAAGCCAATCATTCTAACAACTTCACTTCCTGAAGAACCAATCCGTAATGGCTGCCTGGGTGATTTTGTTTGATCTTCATGTCGTTCCAATTAGTTGCAAAGTTTCCTGAATAGCATAACCAGAGGGTGCGGCCATCCTTGCTTATGAACTTGGATGGGAAGTTGAGAAAATAGCCTTGTTCACCGCATGAACTCGCCATCCAAGATGTCCGCTAAGCCGTTGCTGTCCGCCTAAATGTGCTACTGATCAAGTAATCTGTGGAAGGATTATTTTCCTGGAAGATTATCGAAAAGGACAAAGCATGATGGCCTGGTGGAATAATCCCGGAAACTGCGATGGAAATTGGTGACCGCTTTGACACAGGTAAAGCAACCATGCAGACCGCTAGGAATTAGCTGACCTTAGTGGGGGCGATCGCTTAGATATCATCACCACTGAAGAACGCTATCCTGGTTCCGAACCCAATTCACACCTCTATTGATTTCAAAAACCTCAATATCCAACAGCAAAATGGTCCCGTCACCTCGTGGTCAAACAGACCTCTATGAACAATCTCGATTCGGCAGATATGGATCGTGATGGGGACATCGACCTGATCACCTGCGAACACAAAATTCCCTGGCCTGGCAAACAAGAAAAAATACTGGAAAATGAGAAACTGCAAATTTGGAAGAATGATGGAAAAGGCTCCTTTACTCCACATCTTCTTGATAAAGGCAAAGAAAGCCTTTAGGCGCTCAAGCAGCCGATTTGGACAACGACGGCGACTTGGATATCGTTAGTATCGTCTGGCGCAATTACAAATACCTGCATATCTGGCGCAATGATGCGAAATGAACAGCTGATTTCAGAGGGTATAAAATAGTTGTTTTTTTGCTCTCTTGTTCTTTCGTTCAAAAAAATGGGATTGATTTCTTGTTGATTCTATGTTATTTATGGCTTAATATATACAAGCGGAACGCTTAATTTACCTTACAGGTGGGTGGCCTGAGCTACTTTTTCAGGCGAGACGCCTGAACTACCTGAATATGGTGAGCTACCTGAATATGAAACGATTGTGAGGAAAAATAATGGATCGACGCAACTTTATGAGCATTACCGGAACGGCAGCAGGTTTATTGGCATTGAACTCAAGACCATTTCTTGTTTCCGCAGAAGAGAAGAAACCGAAAAAAAAGGCTTTTGTGAAAGGCGCTTTTTTGTATCCTCCGACCGCAAAATTAGATGAAGCGGGTTATTATAGCTGGCCCGGTTCAACTTTTGATGCGGAAGGGCGGCACCAGGAATACCTGGCCGCAATTCGTTCCATGGAACGCCGGCTGGGTATAAAAATCCAAATGGCTGAGAAAGCACTCGATGAACCGGAAAGTGTTACCCGGTTCGTCAATGAAGTCAAACAGTCCAATCCTGATGGTTTGCTGCTGATTCCACTGAAAAAAAGCCATTATACACATGCCGTAAATATTGTACAACAAGTGGATATCCCAACTGTTGTTTTTGCCACTTTGGGTATTTTATTGGTTGGACATATCAATCAGTTGTACCGTAAACAGGGGGTGTATCTGATTAATTCACTTGACAACCTGGATGCAGTGGAAGACGGACTGAAGATGATTCGTACTGCTTGCCGTATGAAAGACAGCCGTTTGCTTTCGATCAGAGGATCACAAAACCGGGCAAATATTGTTCCTCACTTGGGAACAGAGGTTCGGACAATCCCTTTGACCCGGTTCTATGATGAATTTGAACGAACCGGTACGACTGATGAAGTAAAGAAATTAGCCCGCTATTACACCACTCAGGCCAAAAAAATTGTCGAACCCACAAAAGAAGATATCATCGATGCGGCCAAGACCTATTTTGTTCTAAAGCGGCTTGTGGAAATCGAAGAAAGTGACGCCGTGATGATGGATTGTCTGCCTGGATTAAGAAGGCCTCACAAACATCCACCTCCTTGTATGGGATTCATGAGTTTGAGAGATGAAGGTATCCCCGCTGGATGTCAGGCAGATTTGAACGCCACTCTCTCACTAATGCTGGTACAGGAATTGTGCGGAAAGCCGGGATTCCAGCAGAACGCATCGATGGACACAGAGAAAAACCATTACTTCGGTGCTCATTGCACATGCGCCTCACGGCTAAATGGGATTGACGAACCTCCTGAACCCTTGATACTGAGAAACCACGCCGAGGCGGGTTGGGGATGCGTACCCAGAATACTTTGGCGCATCGGTCAAGAAATAACCATTACACAATATGTAACAGGTGAATCACCACAGATGATTATTTATACGGGCAATGTTGTAGGATGTCCCAGTATGCATCGGGTAGGCGGCTGCCGAACCAATGTGGAACTCACAATTAACGAAGTGGAAGATGTCTGCGACGTCAAAGGCATGCATCAATGCATTTGTTATGGAAATTACAGCAATGAACTTAAAGCGTTCTGTCAGCTGTATGGAATTGAGGTCGTGACCTGATACGTGTTGGATAAAATAATAGAGTAAATTAATTATAGGGGCGAATCTATTGAATTTGTCTCAAAACTACGTTAGATGAGGAAGATGCCACAACATAGGGCAAACACATAGGTTTGCCCCTACCATATGTAGGGTTAGACCTATGTGTCTAACCTGCTTTGAGACAATCCCTATTAAATCGCCCCTCAATTTATGAAGAGTCGCCTTGATTTATACCCACAAAGTATAAAACTCTCCACTATGCAACTATTATTTATAATCCTCAATCAAGAAGACCTATTGGATGATATCCTGGCCGAACTTGTGGAACTGGAAATAACTGGCACCTCGGTTATTGACGGTGTCACCATGGAGCGCGTTCTGGCCAAGGATGTGCCTATTTTTGCCGGGCTGCTCCAGACTACACGCGGCTCCCGTGCTTACAACAAAAATATTATCGCCTTAATACCGAGAAAAGACATTGTGTTTCAACTGGTCGATATTCTAAAAGAACTAGATATTGATCTGTCCAATCCGGCAATTGGAAAATTATTTACCCTTCCGGTCGATTTTGTACTTACCAGCCACCCGAAAGAACTATCCTGAAAGATATTGATTTGTAGGGGGATAACGTTGAGATACTGTTGATTTGTTATATACTCAACGTTTCATCGTTTGCTAGGAAAAAATAATGTAACATGAATCGATAGAGCGGTACACAAATGAACGTTGTATTAGGTTTTGTATTAATTCTACTCATGGGATTTATTGGTTCCCGCCTTACTCTTTTTCGCGGGGAGCTCTCTCTTGGGCTGCAATATATTTTGTTTGCTGGAACAGAGTTTCTTTTTGTGGGGTTGATACTAGGTCCCTATGTCACCAATGTACTGTCTGAAGCGACGCTGCAGCAATTGGCGCCTATCCTAAGTCTGGGATTGGGATGGATTGGATTATTGATCGGTTTGCAGTTTGACCTTAAAACGTTAAGAAGCATTCATCGATCTATTTTTATAGTTGCTTTTGTCATCTCGTTGGTTTGTTTCGTACTTGTTTTTAGTGGATTGTATTTGATTCGTGATCTGTTTTTATCTTCGGTACCCGGCCCTTTGAGAGCGGATGAGTCCTTGTTTATTTACCCCGAGTTGGGAAAGTTTAGTTTTTGTTTTATTCTGGGATGGGTAGCGACCGAATCGACGTATTCTGCACTTGCTTTGATTAAGCGTTCTACCGACGCTCGCGGTGAAACCACTAAAATGCTGCAATTGCTGTCTGATATTCGCACACCCATCGCTTTCATCGCAATGGGGATTTGGTATTGTGTGTTTCACGTTTCCAATGTCGCAAATGTCCGGCGCTGGTCACCCGCCAAGATCATTTCACTCCAATCGGATAGTGTAGCAGATGAAACAGCCCCGTTATGGTCGGATTTAAATCTACCCGAGCAAATGTTTATACCGCCGATCATGACTGGTTTTATGTGGTTATTCGTCACGATTCTTCTGGGGATTGTACTGGGTTGGATGCTGCATTACCTGACGAGCAAGCGTCTCCAGGGTAATGAATTATTGCTGGTATTGACCGGCTCAGTTATCTTTTCTTCCGGCTTGGCGGCTTATCTCCAACTATCTCCCTTGTTCGTGAATTTTGTGATGGGAGCGACTTTAACCAATCTCCCGAATTTTGCTCGCGGGCGTGTATCGAACATGATGATTGCCCAGGAAAAACCGTTCTTCGTGATTTTCATGATTCTGGTGGGGGCGATGTGGCCTATTGTAACGCCGATGGTCTTGGTATTCACGTTGTTTTATTGCTTACTGCGTTTATTGGGACTTTCTCTTGGAACGATTTCCGCTATAAAGCTGTTCATTAAAGATGACAGACCTTATTATAAAAGGTTGGGGTACGCCATGCTGCCCCAAGGCGCTGTCGCTATCGCCCTGGTAACGGATTACATTTTGATTTATCCCAGCCGCCATGCCGATTTAGTTTTCGGTATTGTGATTCTGGCTGTTTTGGTGAATCAATTGCTTGGGCCTGTGCTTTTGACTTCGGTATTGCGGAAGTCAGGTGATATCGGTGAGGCGCCGGCCGCTACTCAAAATAATTCATAATATGAGTTTAAGGTGGATATATGCGCACCAAACTGGCTGCGTTTTTATTAATGCTTGTCCTGGTCTTGATTGTTCGCCAATATCCCTGGCACACGGTTTCCAGCCATACCGGGGCCATGGCGATTTCTCTCGGACTGGTGATTCTCGGAGGATATTTGTTCGGTGAAATACTCTTGCCGTTGAAATTGCCAAGAATATCAGGCTATTTGTTCATGGGAATGATTCTTGGACCGTACAGCAGCGGCTTGTTGAGCCATGAGATGATTGGAGATTTCCGATTGATCGATCAGGTGGCTCTTGCCCTGATTGCATTATCCGCTGGGGGGGAACTTCACCTTTCATCAATTAAAAAACGATTGCGTGGAATCACACTCATTACACTGTCCCAAACTGTTTGTATCTTCTTATTGACCACTTTGTCTTTCTATTTTATTACATCCTGGATTCCTTTTCTGGCCGATTTGAATTGGAGCAGCAAACTGGCAGCAGCGATGGTAGTAAGTGTAATCTCCATCGCTCAATCCCCGGCGACAACCATCGCGATCATCACAGAAACAAAATCATCCGGAATCTCCACTGAAACAATTCTGGGGGTGGCGGTTATTAAAGACGTGCTCGTGATCGTTCTGTTTGCGATCTTGATTTCTGTTGTAAAAGCCATCGAACTGGGCAGTGGGTTTGAATTGGATTTCATATCCAATCTTGGTACAGAACTCGGAATCTCATTCGGTGCAGGGATCCTAGCCGGATGGATCATTTCTCTCTACTTGAAATACATTAAAGAGAATCCAGTTTTATTCGTTCTGGCGTTTTGTTATTTTGTCTCAGAAGGGTCCAAAACTTTCCATCTCGATACCTTGATTATTTGCATCGTGGCGGGTTTTTGGGTCACCAACGCTTCAAAAAAAGGCAAAGAACTTATTGAAATGATAGAAGGAAGTTCATTGATCATTTTTGTAATCTTCTTTTGTATTACCGGAGCGTTATTGGACCTGCAGGCACTTCAAGCCGCCTGGGAATTAACCTTATTGCTGATAGCGCTGCGAATGTTATACCTTTACTTATCGACTTTAGGTGCAACATATATATCACAAGATACATATCCGTCACCAGGTTCAATGTGGATGGCTTTTATACCGCAGGCAGGAGTCAGCCTGGGTTTGATTACTATTCTCCAGCGGGAAGGAATATCCTGGGGGGAGGAACTGAAAACTATCATCGTGGCCACCATAGCCATGAACCAAATCATAGGCCCAATCACTATGAAATTCGCTCTCCAACGAGCAGGAGAAATCAACCAACTAAAACGAGATAAACCATAATAGGAAAGATGAATAATACTGAGAGTAAGAAAACATTGCGTTCCACATTAAAACACCCCGCTTCTATCCTAAGCGCAATCATTATTATAATAGTGGCAGGTGTTCTTATTTGGGGATGGTCCATTATGCTAAAAATGCCCGGTAAAAGTTATCAGGGAACACTTCCTCCTTTGAGCGAAGATGAAAGCGCCTTGTCCTATCTGCTGCAGGAAGATGTGATCAAGATTGCTGAGGACATTGGCGAAAGAAACCTCAAGCAGTATCAAAATCTATCCGATACGGCCGATTTTATTGAGTTATCTTTCAGTGGCTCCGGATACAAAGTCAAACGGTACGATTATGAAGTTGGGGGGAAGACATGCTCCAATCTTGAAGTAGAGATTACTGGATCGGAAAAACCTGAAAAAATAGTGGTCATTGGCGCCCATTACGATACAGTACCCGGCTCGCCGGGCGCAAACGACAACGGATCGGGCGTGGCGGCTTTGATTGCTCTGTCCGGTGCGTTCAAAGAAAAACAACCCGCCCGCACACTGCGGTTTGTGGCATTTGTCAATGAAGAGCCGCCTTACTTCCATTCACCGCTGATGGGCAGTTTGAAATACGCCATACGCTGCCAGCAGCGCGATGATGACATTACCGCGATGTTGAGTCTTGAAACCATCGGTTACTACACTGATGAAAAAGGCTCACAGGACTATCCGTTTCCATTGAATTTATTCTACCCCTCAGCCGGTAACTTTATCGCCTTTGTCGGCAATACAGCATCGGGGAGTCTTGTTCGTGAAGTGGTTGAATCTTTCCGAAATCAAGTTCAATTTCCTTCCGAAGGCGGAGCGTTTCCAGGCTATGTCCCAGGAATCGGTTGGTCGGATCATTGGTCATTCTGGCAGCAGGGATATCCAGCCATCATGATAACGGATACAGCCGTTTTCCGTTATCCCTATTATCACCAACCGGAAGATACTCCGGAAAAAATAGACTTTGACCGAATGGCCCGTGTGGTCAAAGGATTGGAAAAGGTTATTGATGACTTAACAACTGTTCATTAAATAAATATATTACGGAATAAGGGAGATAAAATTATGAACACATTTTCTCGAAGATATTTTTTAAGATCAGCAGGAACCGGTACAGCAGCTGTATCCGGATTGATGCTCATCACCAGTAATTCGCATTCTTTTGCCAATGAACGCATCAGACATGCGGTTATCGGCATTGGCAATCAAGGCAGACATCATTGTGAACGGTTTGCCAAATTGAATAACTGCGAAGTTGTGGCCGTGTGTGATGTAGACCCCGAAAGAAGAAAAAGAGCAGCCGATATCCTTTCCGATACAGGCCGGGTTGATCAATATGAAGATTACCGCCGTATCATAGATGACGACAGCATCGACACGATCAGCGTGACCACCCCCGACCATTGGCATACGCCCATTGCATTGGCCGCCATCCTTGCAGGAAAACATGTGTATGTAGAAAAACCATGCTGCCACAATATTAATGAAGGCAAATTATTAGTGAAAGCGGCTGATAAATACAACAAATGTGTACAGCATGGAACGCAAAGCCGAAGCGGGCAGGGAATAAGAAATGCGATGCAGTTTTTGCATGAGGGAAAACTTGGCAAGGTGCGTTTGGCGAAAGCGATCAATCATCAGCACCGTGGGCCAATTGGTAAAGCACCAGTCAGCGATCCACCGCCGGGTGTCAATTATGATTTGTGGCTGGGGCCGGCTCCAAAACATCCCTTTACCAAAAACCGCTGGCATTACAACTGGCATTGGTTTTGGGATTATGGCACTGGCGATATCGGCAATGATGGTATCCACCAAATCGATGTCGCTCGATGGGGGCTTGGAGTTGATCTGCCGCACGCTGTTTCGTCCACGGGTGGCCAGTTGTATTACGACGACGATCACCAAACTCCCGACACACAGTCAGCGACCTATGAATACGATGATTGTTACCTGATGTTTGAAATGCGTCTGTGGACAAGATATAAGCTGGAAGGACATGACAACGGCACCATTTTCTATGGTGAGAAAGGTATCCTTGAGGTTGGCCGTAACGGCTGTGAAGTAACATTTATTAATGAACCAAAACAGAAAATCGGCGGCGGCAGTGACTTCGATGAGAACGCAAGAAATTTCCTCCAATGCGTGAAAAACAATGCCCCTTCGCAATTAAATGCGCCTCTACAGGAAGGATTCAGATCCGCAGCACTTAGTCATTTGGGGAACATCGGAACTCGCGTGGGGCGCAAATTAAATTTTGACACGGAGTCCTGCACATTTATCGATGACTCGGAAGCCAACAGTTTATTGACTCGAAACTATCGTAAAGGATATGAACTACCGATTATTTAAAAAACTCAACCTCTATTTGTAAATAAATTACGTTCCACCACAACCCCAAAGGGATTAAAGATGAAA
>CAZXSQ010000255.1:7879-10024 GCA_964643335.1 uncultured bacterium | reverse complement strand
TATGCGCTTCTGTGAGCAGAAGGGATTTAGAGTAAATATTGTAGATAAATCAGCTTATTCATCCAGAGGGTGATCATTTACGCTTTGAAAATAACAAAGATTTAATTTAAAATCCACACTTAAGAGTAGAACAGACGTCCCACCTGCAGCAAGGGTAAAGCAGGCGTCCCGCCTGCTATCAAATCATATAGGAAAGAAACATGAACAAATACTTACTTATATTAATCACAGTATTCTTTTTGAACCAAGCCATCGCTAATGATACCCGTCCTCTTGAACTGGAAGTCTATGTCACAGCCCACCAGGTTGACCAATTGTTATCTACACCAGAGGACCGTGAAAAAGCCTTCCACATTTTTCAAGACATCGGCATTACTAAAGTGTATCTTGAAACACTTCGCAGCGGTCACATCCCCAAAGAACATAACTTAATACAGACCAGAGACTTTTTTCGCGAAAACGGAGTTGAGGTATCCGCCGGAGTTACCACTACCGCAGGCCCGGAATTCGGAACCTGCTCGAATCAATCCCGCCATTGGCTGAATTACCAGACCGAAAAAACCCAGAGGGATATTTCGAAACATTTCCGTTGGATGTCATCTCTTTTTGATGAAATCATGGTGGATGATTTTCTCGCGACCAATGATAAAAGCGGCGTATCCCAAAAAGCCAAAGGGAACCGCACCTGGTCAGAATACCGCCTTGATCTGATGAGTAACTTTGCGAAAAAATATATGATCGCACCTGCCCGGGAAGAAAATCCAAATGTGCAGCTAATTATCAAATATCCTCAATGGTATGACCGCTTCCATCGCTTCGGCTACGATGTGGTTCGTGAACCAAAGATGTTTGATCGCGTCTGGGTTGGAACCGAAACCCGCAATCCCGAAACCAAACGTTTCGGATTTGTTCGCCCAACTCAAGGCTATATCAACTTCTCCTGGATCCATTCCATCGCTCCGGACAAAACCTTCGGAGCCTGGTTTGATTTTGGTGATTGCACGCCGCAATCCTACCTCATGCAGGCGTATCAATCCGTCCTGGCCGGTGCACAGGAATTGGTTCTTTTCGAAGCCGGAAGTGTACTCAAAAAGAATCCTTGCATAGAACCGTTTCTTCAACGGCCGGATGCTCTTTATGCGTTGGAAACAATCCTGCAAGACAAGAAATCGATCGGAATACCAGCATATAAACCTCCCCACAGCGATGGCAGCGATCCAGCTGGTGGGGCTAATCTTTATATTTATGACTATATTGCTTCCCTGGGTCTTTCCCCTGTTCCCGTTGCCACTCCCCCAGAAAAACCATCCTGCATATTCCTCCCCCGACAAGCGGCGGATGATCCGCAAATCAAAAAGCACATACGCAAATGGATATCCGGCAAAACCACCATTCTCACAACGCCCGACTTTATGTCCGCAATTGGAGATCTTGCATTTCACCCAAATGCTGGTTTTGGTGATTCACTAACACTGACCAATACAGAGACTGAAGTAAACCAAGTCAAGGTTGATGAAAAAATAATTCACACCGGCTTGCCGGTTAAATTAAGACCTATCGAAGTTCCCCCAAAGTCACAAATTCTTTGTGCCGGAATTTCAGAAAAAGAACGACTTCCAATCCTGATTAAACACAAACTTGAATCGGGAGCGAAACTTCTGTTTTTAAATATCTGTACGTTCAAACACGAGGAATTCGGTCCCGGCAAGGAAGAATTTCTCCCGCCCCGGCCCCTCACAATAAAAAACTGGCCAGCGGAAGTGGTAAACCGAATTCGGCAGGAAATCCCCTATCCTTATTCCATGAACATAAAAAACCCCAATAATGTGGGAGTTTATTATTACGACAAAAATATTCTCATTCTCGCGAATTTCAACGATACCGTTGCGAATGTCAAAATCACGGCATTAGAAAAAAATAGTGCCCATATGCACCTGCATCCCGATTTCCCGCATCTCCCCGAAACCAACCTGAAAAACCAAGAACACAGCTGCGTTGTTTCCGTGCCTTCATGGGAATTGGCTGTAATACAATGGAATTGATCTATAAATTGTTTAATCAGGATGGTGAGGTTCTCAAGGATGTCTCAAAAACAGGTTAGACAGATCTAACCCTCCCTATTGTAGGGGCAAACCTGTGTGTTTG
>CAZXSQ010000255.1:0-7779 GCA_964643335.1 uncultured bacterium | reverse complement strand
CCCTACCTGTGTGTTTGCCCTACCTGTGTGTTTGCCCTACCTGTGTGTTTGCCCTACCTGTGTGTTTGCCCTTATTTTTTTTATGCTTTGTATCTCAAAATTACTTTAATATGTTTCCCCGGATTGTCCCGAATCAATTGATAGGCTTTTGGAGCCTGTTCAAAGGGAATCTCATCGGTAATAATCGGCCATACGATAACCCGCTTCTGTTCCATGCTGAAAATCACCGTTTCTTCTTCACGCTTTTGATCGTACCTCGGTTGTGATGTGATGAAATCGGCGTTTTTTTCGCGGCAAATTAGCTTTACTGACTGTATTTGTTTTTCTCTGTAATGATTTCCCCCGGCCACTACCTTACCATTGGAACAAATACATTCAGCCGCCTGCTTCAATGCAATATCCGTCCCTGAAAGTTCTATCCCAATGTCTGCAGGAATAAGAGTTTCCAGAGACGAATTACCAGCAGTAGAAAAAGGTGGCTTTATATGAATACAGTTGTGCGCGCCTAAACGCTGAGCCACATTTAAACGGGAGATCAGTGGATCAACCGCTGTTATGTTTCTTGCGCCACTGTGCATGGCATATTGAAGCGCCATAAGTCCCACTGTCCCCATACCGAAGATCACGATAGAATCGCCATAGCATAGTCCAGAACTTTGAATACATCTCAATGCTTGAACGCCTGGTTCGGTAAACACACAAAATTCTTTCCTAAGCGTCCGGATCGGATACATTCGATTCTGGCTGACTGTCTGTATTTGACAATGATGCATCGGCCCGTGAACAATGTCTCCACTGGCGAATCGTGTGACGCCCGTTCCCGTTTCAACCACTTCACCCACAACCCAGGCACAAGGTTCATGTGGAAAAGTTATTCCTTTCTTCTGCCCATGTAAAATTCGCAGGTCTTCACCGTGCCGAATTCCTGACAAATGTGTTTTTATCCTGAGGCTGTCACTCTCAAGAGGCTGCAGTATACCCGCTTGAAAATCGGCAACGCCAGGTGCAGAAAAAACAAGTTCGGAATTCATATCATATCAAAGTGTAATTAAGGATGGTTCATACATTGAATGATCATTGTATTTTGGCTCATCAATGAGTAAATCATTGATGAGCCAGGCGGTTCGAGGCTTGCAAAGCGGCGCACGCTTCCTCTTTGGAAGAATAATACGGAATAAAACGATCAAGCCGCCAATCTTTTATTGATTTGATTACTTGTGGTTTTAAATTAAAAAGGACAAGCCTGCCATTCAGTTTTTGCAGCTCCTTATGAGCAGTAAAAATCATTCCCAAACCCGCACTGGTTATACATTCCACCTCGGACATATCGATGGCAAAATAAAGATATCCTTCTTCGATAAGACTCTTGATTTTGGCTTTAAACTCTTCCGTCTCTTCGTAGCCGACAGTTTCTGAAAATCCCAATATGCTTACACTTCCAACCTGAGTGCAATACATTTTATAAGTACTCTCCCTACATGATGAGTTCAGGAGTTTTATTTCAGAGTTATACTATCAATAAAATGCTTCATAAGTAAGGCGAAGAGTAAGTCACTTGCGATCCATAACATCAGGTAAAACAGCGAATCATGTAAATTTGGGTGAAAATCATGGACTTTGACTTTGGTAAATTATTCCTTCTACTCGGTGTAATTTTCATCCTGATTGGAGTTTTCTTTATTCTGTCTCCCCATATTCCTTTTTTGGGGCGGCTCCCGGGTGATATCCGGTTTAGAGGAAAACATGTAAATTTTTACTTCCCCATAGTTACCTGTATAGTAATATCAATAATATTGACAATAATCATCAACCTATTTAATTGGTGGAAATAATTCAATTACGCTAATGGATTTATCACTTTTTGACTATCATCTTCCGGAAAACCAGATTGCACAATTTCCAGTTCAAAACCGGGATCAATCCCGTCTTCTGGTTGTTCATCGTGAAAAACAAACCTTAGAAGAAACAATTTTCCAGAATATACCCAATTTTTTGTCTCCGGGCGACGCCCTGGTTTTGAACGACACCTACGTGATCCCCGCACGCCTGCTTGGGAAAAAAATGCCCGGTGGAGCCGCAATCGAATTGCTTTTACTTCAACCGTTCGCTGAGGGAGAGTGGCAGGTCATTGCCTACAGAGCCACACGTCTTAAAAAAGGAACGCACATCGTCTTTTCGAATCGATTCTCCTGTGAAGTGTTGGAACGGCTGGAAGAAGGCAAATTCCGAGTGCGATTTTATTGGGAAGGGGATTGGAACAAGACACTCGAAGACTATGGCCAGGTTCCTCTTCCCCCTTATATCTCCAGGAAAAATGGCGAATTTTCCACTCTGGATAAAGAACGCTACCAAACCGTCTTCGCCCGGCGAACTTCTCCTCACGAATCCGTAGCTGCCCCGACAGCCGGACTGCACTTTACCCCAAATCTGCTGGAACGCTGCCGGCGAAACAATATCAAACTTTGCAGTGTGACCCTGCGGATTGGCTTGGACACTTTTCTCCCTCTGCGGGTCGAAAAGATAGAAGACCATCGCATGCATTCTGAATTATATGTGGTAACAAAGGAATCAGCTGAAATTTTGAAAGAAACAAGGAACCAAGGCAAAAAAATTGTAGCAGTAGGCACCACAGTCGTTCGGGTTTTGGAATCCGCCGCTTCTTCCGAACACGAACTTACTCCAGGCGAAGGGCAAACAACGTTATACATTTATCCTGGCTATCGGTTCAAAATGGTGGATTCTTTAATCACGAATTTCCATCTCCCCCGATCATCATTGCTGTTATTGGTTTCCGCTTTTATGGGAGACACATTGCGCCGCCAAGCGTATGAGTACGCAATACAAAACCAATTTCGTTTTTACTCTTATGGAGATTCCATGTTAATCCTGTAGGTTCACTTGGAGGGTACGTTGTGCGAAGCGAAACCTACCAATTACTTTAACAGAAAGCGCAGATTTATATGCCCCAGCTTGTACCAAGAAGAAAACTGGAACAAATTCTGAATGATATCCCGGTAACTTCACTTTCAACCTTGGGAAAACGCCAGCAATTATGTGATTACATCGGCCATTCTCTTTCTCCCGATATCCGAACCCATGTCTGGGACCTTTCCGTTATGAATCAGGAAGCCTTTGCTGTCACAGGACGGGTTTCTTCTCTTTTTGGATTGAAACGATTGGTGAAAGCCGGGGAGAAATTGGGGGATCCTTGTGATGTCAGCCGTGTGACCACTCTGCCCGATCCCCGTCTCGATGACAACCATCTCGGACTGGTCATTTGCCCGCAGTCACCGATCTATTTATCATGGGACAAAAACGAACAACTGGACGCCGCCATCTACGGTGAACCACTTTATATACTCCAACGAGACCATGATCATTCCCTGATTCAATCTCCTAACGGCTACATCGGCTGGGTGCAAAATGTGGATTACCGCAGAATACACCAGAACGAATGGGCAGTAAATTTAAAGAGTAATCGGGCCTTTTTTGTTACCGATTACCACGATTCCGGAGTTTTTATACCACGTGGAGTGGAACTGCCTGTGTTTCCCACAGGTGAAGTGCTTCTCCCTACCGGATCAAAAATCCCTTTGCCTAACTCCGGTGTGGTCTGCTCTTCTCTTTCACAAAGCCACCAACGGGGGGCATTGACCACCGTCGCCAGGTCTCTTGTGGGAACTCCTTATCGCTGGGGTGGGATAGATCCAGGCGGAATCGATTGCTCTGGGTTTACTTATTTTGTCTATCGGAACATCGGTATCTTCATCCCCCGCGATACAGATCAGCAAATTTTAATGGGCAAAATCTGCGCCATCCCCTCAAACAGAGACGCCTTAATCCCAGGCGACCTGCTTTTTTTCGAAGGAGAATACGGAGGAATCACACATGTGGCAATGGCTTTTGGTCCCGATGAATTTATTCACGCTGATACCCAACAGGGTGTATGGATCACGTGGATGGAAAACGAACCTCAACTGCAAGAGCGATTTGTGCTGGCCAAAAGAGTGATCCGTTAATCTCAAAGCCGCGTGTCTTTAACATTGTTCTTTGCTTTATTCAATGTTAAAATTTATAGTTCATAATTGATAAGTCTTTTGACAATTTATTTGACAATCGGCTATCATCAAGCCGGAATATGCTTGCTTGTCACGTTAGTATTTTACATTTCTTAAAATAAACTGCGTCATTTTCTTATTATCTTGTTAGAATATTTAGAATGTAAGGATGCAACTCATGCGTTACCTTGAATTTGAAAAACCAATGCGGGAAATCGAATCAAAGATTGAACAACTTGAAGTATATGCCTATTCGAGGGATATTGATCTTTCCGATGAAATTCAACCGCTGAAAGAAAAACTTTCCACCATGCTCGAAGAGATTTTCACTCATTTAACTCCTTGGCAGCGCGTTCAATTGGCCAGGCATCCCGACCGTCCATATTGCCTCGATTTCCTGAAATTTCTCTCAGAAGACTTTATCGAACTTCACGGCGACCGGTGTTTCAAGGATGATCAGGCGATCGTGTCCGGTTTTTGTTCCATCGATAAACGCTCCGTGGCCATCGTCGGTCATCAAAAAGGCAAAGACACAGATGAAAACATACGCCGCAACTTCGGGATGCCCCATCCCGAAGGCTTCCGCAAAGCACGGCGGATCATGGAAACGGCTGCTCGATTTCAAGTTCCGATTATCACGTTTATAGACTCCCCCGGGGCTTTTCCCGGAATTCAGGCCGAGGAACGCGGCCAGCATGAGGCTATCGCCAAGAATCTTGAAGTGATGTCCCAACTCCCGGTTCCCATAATCTGCGTCGTAACCGGCGAGGGAGGCAGCGGTGGCGCCTTGGCCATTGGTATCGGCAACAGAGTTCTTATGCTGGAAAACAGTTACTACGCCGTCTGCACCCCCGAAGCCTGCGCCGCCATTATCCTGCGCGACCATACAAAAGCCTCAAGCATCGCTGGGGATATGCGGATCGTGGCTTCGGATTTGAAAAACCTGAATATTATCGATGAAATCATCCCGGAACCATTAGGCGGTGCTCATCGCAATCCTGAAGAAACCGCCAAAAATGTCAAGGAAGCCATTCTCCGTCATTTGGATGAACTGGAAATTCTCGATTCAGAAGCACTGATTCAAGACCGCTACAAGCGTTTTCGTAAAATGGGTGTATTTTACGAAGCCCAACAAACCGGTATTTCTATTGCCAACGAAACAACGGACAATGTCAAGTAGATATTATGCCTAATTCAAACTCGGAAGTTAAAATGGAAGAACTGAACAATATCCCCGAGGAATTCAATCAGAAACCGCCTCGGGAAAAAGAAGATTATTTCGATGAGTTCCCCCTATTACCTCTTCGGGATATGGTCATTTTCCCCGGGATGATCATCCCTCTCTTTGTGGGGCGTTCCAAATCGATTGCCGCTCTTGAAGCAAGCATGCAATCGGATAAACGCATCGTCCTTGTCGCTCAAAAACAGGTGGATGTCGATGAACCGCACTCTTCCGATCTTTATAGAGTCGGCACCCTGGTAAACATTCTGCAACTCCTGAAACTGCCCGATGGCTCTATCAAAGTCCTGGTTGAAGGCGTTGACCGTCTCAATATTGATAAAATTACAACCAGCGAACCCTTTTACGTCGCTAAAACTTCCTTCGTTCAGGAGCGCACAAAGACCGGAGCGGAAACAAAAGCCTTGATTCGCCATGTTCGTGAGCTTTTTGAAAACTACGTGAAAATGAACCGCAAGGTTCCCCAGGAAACGCTGCTCTCCATCATGAATCTTGAAGACCCAGCACGGCTGGCCGATAACATCGCCGCTCACCTGACGATTAAAGTCAGTGAAAAACAACGCCTCCTGGCCAGCCCCAATCCGGCGACCCGGCTGCGCAATCTATCCAAAATCCTGAGCAGCGAGCTGGAAATTCTGGAATTGGAACAGAATATTCGCAACGAAGTCCGCAAACAGATGGAACAATCACAGAAGGAATATTACCTTCACGAACAGATCAAGGCCATCCAGCGCGAACTGGGCAAGGAAGGGGAAGGAACGGAAGAATGGAGCAAATACCGGAACCGCATTAAACGCGCCAAAATGAGCAAAGAAGCGGAAAACAAAGCTCTTGAGGAACTGGATCGCCTTTCCGCCATGCCTCTCATGTCTCCAGAAGCAACCGTAGTCCGCAGCTACCTGGATTGGCTTTGCGATCTTCCCTGGTCCAAATCGACGAAAGATCGCTTGGAAATTAAACAAGCTACTAAAATTCTCAATGAAGACCATTATGGATTGGAAAAAGTAAAAGAACGCATTTTGGAATTTCTTTCTGTCCGGAAATTGAAAAACAACTTAAAGGGGCCGATCTTATGTTTTGTAGGACCTCCGGGTGTAGGGAAAACATCCCTGGGGCGTTCCATCGCTCGTTCATTGAAACGTAAATTCGTTAGAATATCCCTGGGCGGTGTCAGGGATGAGGCTGAAATTCGCGGACACCGCAGAACCTACATCGGTTCTATGCCCGGCCGCATTATTCAATCTTTGAAAAAAGTGAAATCCAACAATCCCGTTTTTCTGTTGGATGAAATTGATAAATTAAGCATGGATTTCCGGGGCGATCCCTCTTCCGCCTTGTTGGAAGTGCTTGATCCTGAACAAAACCACACATTCAGTGACCATTACCTGGAGGTCGAATTCGATCTCTCCAATGTCATGTTTATCGCCACCGCCAATGTGACCTATTCCATCCCCGCCGCTTTGCTGGACAGAATGGAAATCATCGAAATCCCCAGCTATACCGAAGAGGATAAATATCATATCGCAAAGGATTTTTTGGTACCGAAACAGATTAATGAACACGGCCTTTCGCGCTACAAACCTGTCATGACCAAGCCGGCGATACTCCAAGTCATCCGGGATTACACCCGCGAAGCCGGTGTCCGCAATCTCGAACGCGAACTGGCCTCAGTCTGCCGCAAAATCGCGCGAAAAGTCACCACCGACGGCTTAAAGAGAAACACCAACGTCACCCCCAAGATGATCAACGATCTGCTCGGTGTCCCCCGATTCAGGCATCCCAAATTAGGCCGTGAAAACGGTATCGGCTGTGCCACCGGCTTGGCGGTCACCAGCACGGGCGGTGAAATCCTCACCACGGAAGTCACCATCATGGAAGGCACCGGTCAACTCACCTTGACCGGCAAGCTGGGAGAAGTCATGCAGGAATCCGCCAAAGCGGCGTTAAGTTACAGCCGCGCCCGTGCCCGCATGTTCAACCTGGTTCGGGATTTTTATAAACGCTACGATATCCACGTTCATGTCCCTGAAGGCGCAATCCCCAAAGATGGCCCTTCCGCCGGCATCACTCTGGCCACTGCTCTGGTCTCCGCCCTGACCGGCAAGCCCGTCCGGGATGGCATCGCCATGACAGGTGAAATCACACTACGCGGCAAAGTCCTGCCCGTTGGCGGAATCAAGGAAAAAGTACTGGCGGCCAACCGCTCAGAAATTTACAACGTTATCCTGCCCGAAGACAACCAAAAAGACTTACCCGACATCCCCAAAGACGTCCTCAAAAAAATGGAAATAAACTTCGTCAAAGACATGGACGAAGTCCTGGAAAAAACCCTCGTCAAAGATAATTAACCCACCCCTCCCTCAAAAAAAAACATTCTTAGAAGCAGCCCCTATGGGACATGGGCATCCCTGATCGGCAAAATTGACATTATCACCGATTTTCATGTTAAAAACCACCCCTAAAACCTTGTAGCACATTTGA
>CAZXSQ010000254.1:0-10097 GCA_964643335.1 uncultured bacterium | reverse complement strand
ACCCGTTGCCCAAATCGCAAATTTTCCCTATATTTTGACCTACACCAGCATATAAAAAGAGAAGGGGAGTTTTTCTTATGAAGATTTTAATCGTCGGGGGTGGGGGGCGTGAGCATACTTTGGCGTGGAAATTGAATCAATCAACGTTGTGCTCACAACTTTATTGCGCGCCGGGAAATGCGGGGATCGATGAGATTGCGCGTCTGTTTGCTTGTAAGGCGGAGGATACCGAGGGGGTGGTCACTTTCGCCAAAAACCAGCTGATCGATCTGGTTGTGGTCGGGCCGGAAGCGCCGCTGGCCGAGGGATTGGTGGATGAATGCCAGAAACATGGCATTTTGGCTTTTGGTCCAACCCAATCGGCTGCGCGTATTGAAAGTTCGAAGATTTTTGCGCGCAACCTCATGCATAAATATGAAATTCCCACCCCTGATTTTCAAGGATTTGATTCTCCTGATCCCGCTAAAGATTATGTACGGCAATTACATTCTCAAAATAAACAGGTAGTTATAAAAGCAGATGGCCTGGCTGCGGGGAAAGGGGCCATCCTTACATCAACTCAGGAAGAGGCTAACGATGCGATTGATTTATGCTTAAAAGAAAAGAAGTTCGGGACAGCAGGAGACACTGTTGTTGTTGAAGAACGTCTTCAAGGTCCTGAATTGTCAATTCTGGCAATAACAGATGGCCAAAAACTTATAATTTTACCGCCGTCGCAGGATCATAAACCGATTGGAGAAAGTGACACCGGGCCGAACACAGGCGGGATGGGAGCCTATTCACCTGTTCCAATGGTGACGGATGAGCTGCTTGAAAAAATCCGCCATACCATTCTTGAACCGGCTGTTCGGGGAATGGAAAAAGAAGGGGCACCCTACACCGGAGTGCTGTATGCCGGCCTGATGATCTGTGATAGTCAGCCGTATGTTATCGAATTCAACTGCCGTTTCGGCGATCCGGAAACCCAGGCGGTGCTGCCCGTGATTGAGGACGATTTATTGCCAATATTGCTTGATGCTGCGAAAAAGGAATTGAAAGAAGATCGAGTCATCAAAGCTGCTGGGAGTGCCCTATGCGTCGTAATGGCTTCTGAAGGCTATCCCAGTTCCTATGAAAAGGGGAAGGAAATTTATGGTTTTGATGATGTAAAAACCCAAATGCAAAATAGGGCTGTGGTTTTCCATGCGGGAACGGCTAACAAAGACAATAAAATAGTAACATCAGGCGGGCGCGTGCTTGGAGTGACCGGACTGGGAGAAAATTTTGATGAGGCTTCTTCCAATGCCTACAGTGCGGTGGAGAAGATTCAATTTGATGGGGCTTATTATCGGAGAGATATTGGTTACCGGGTACGCTCATAAATGAATGTGCAGACAGGGATGTCTGCACCACAAATAACCTGGGCAGACAGGGATGTCCGCATCACAATGTTTCATAAAATTTTGAAGGGGATTGATGATTATGAGAAAGATTATCACTGTTTGGATACTCGTTTGTTTCGTGTGTTCTACTTATGCTTTGGACATTAAATACAATAAGAATCCAATTTATGACAAAAAGCCTGAAGTGGTTCGCGAAATAACCAATGGACGATTGGATATAGTTGGTGAGGGAGACGATACCATACAAATCGTTCATGTCTGGGGAAGTTCTTATGAAATGGGATTGGCTGAGGGCATGCTTCTGAAGGATGAAATCGCTGAGTATTTTGATACTATTCTGACATTGATGACCAAGGAATTAGGCGGGAACATTCAACTCCTCGACCAGGTTTACGAAAAAACAAAGCATTTCATACCAAACCATTTCATGGAAGAGATGAAAGGATTGGCCGAAGGCTCCGGGCAGGAATTGCAGGATATCATTCGGGTCAACATGATCGGTGAAGCAAGCGAATGGCATTGCTCGTTATTCGGTGCGTGGGGAAGCGCCACAGCCTCAACCGGTTCATTGATTCAACTTCGAGCCTTGGATTATGAAGTGCATGCAGAAATTCAACGGTATCCGGTCATCACTGTTTATCATCCGGATCAGGGACATGCGTTTGCGAATATCGGCTGGTCCGGTTTTGTAGGTGCGGTCACCGGTATTTCTTCAAGCCAATTGGCCATAAGCGAAATTGGCGATGATTATGATAAAAAAAATGACTCTTTTGAGGGAATCCCATTCTCTTTTATGCTGCGGGATATATTGCAATTCGATGAAACCCTGGAAGACGCTATCACCCGCGTGAAAAAAGGTCCAAGAACCACATCACTGATGTATGCCATTGGAGATGGTAAAAAAGGCGAAGCCCGTTCATTGCAAACATCGCGTACATTGTGCAATGTGTTCGACTCTGAAAACCTTCAGCCTTTAACACCATCTCATCCAAGAATAAAGGATATCGTGTATTGGGGGATGAGCTGGAACGTTCCGAAATATGATCAACGTCTGCATGACATGCTTGTAAGGCATTATGGAGATATTACACCGGAAATAACCATCAGAGAGATTCTACCCACAGTTGGAACTGGGAATCTGCAAATCGCGGTTTATGATCTGACGAATATGATTTTATGGACAGCCAATGCTAAATGCAATAAAGAATCCGGGCCGTTAAACGCTTATGAACGGCAGTTTGTTCGGTTGGATATGAATGAGTTGTTTTCACAATAATAATCCTCGCCTACTTATGAAAACATACATATTGATACAATTTAAAAATTGCAATACTTCCAACTGCTAGAGGGAAGAATAGATATAAAAAGCCAAGGAATGGGGAGGCTTGAAATAGCCGAATAAACACAAAATCCGGCCCATGGCGCAGGATAAAATCCCAATGCTTCACCGGGCTGGAGAACTGGGGGAGATATATCATAAACTGCATGAGAACCACATTCGAAAACTGTTGGACACCTGAATACACACTTTCTTTGATCACCAGAACCGCATCGGCGGCAAGCCCTAGAAATTGGATGAATAAGGAAAGGCCTATCAACAAAATCCACCCTATTTTTTTTAAATAATGATCGAAAAGGTGACGATCCAGAAAAAAACCTATCGCCAAAAGCATTAAAAAAGGTGTGATTTGAAAAATATGCCGTGGCCCCCAGTCATAACCCCCCGCCCAGTTTTGCCATTTAGACATAGCCGCCAGATAACAGACACTGACCAATATCACACCACTGCAAAACCAGGGAATTCGTTTCCAAATTCGCACGGTTCCCCAAATCAAGAAAATCAAAGGAGGAGAATAAAGGAACAAACTGCGTCCCGGTGTGAATAGGAAACCATGCAAACCGACTAAAAGAGGAGTTCTGAAGCGGATTTTCTCCGCCTGGTCTTCATACCCGGTTGAGAACAAGGAATCAAACCGGTATTGGTTATATAATAACATCGAGATGATTATGACAGCAAAGGGAAGGGAAAAAATGATGAATTTTTTTGTATCCCAGCTGAATCGGATACGCTGATCTTGTTCATCCGTTAAAAGAAACCATAACGCCACCGGAGCGGTAAATACTGTGTCGATACGGGTAAACAGCGCATAAGCCCAAAAAATCCCCGCTATTAGTATCCATTTATAGTGTTTGGAATGGTATTTATGTTGGACAAAAGACCACACGGCTCCGCTTAAGCAAAATGCGGTCAACGGTTCGGTGAAGAATGTTCTCCCATGAGGCCATAAATAGGTGCAAAACGCCAAAATAAATCCGAAAAATAAGGCGGATAAAGAACTCAATCCCGCTTTTTGGAATAAATCGATCCAAATAAGCACCATCAAAGCGGTAATCATCATTGTAAAGATTGTCATCCACCAGCGAAGAAAGTATGTTCCCGCTTGTGAGGTTTCACCGATATTTTCCAGATAATTAGGTGATGTATCTTCACTTGGATCAATTACTTTTCCAATAAAACACCAGGGGACTGTAGCTAAAGGCAGTCCAAGACCATATTGAGCATATTGCTTGCCGTCAATGCCTCTCTTTGTGGCGAAACCCATTGGCAAAGGTGGAATGGCTCCTCTTTGACCCTCAAGCAGGGATAAAGTTGTACGTATATTCAATTCTTCATCGGGTGTAGTCAACAAATGTGCGGGTGAAAGAGCTACATAAAAACTCACCAAAATAATGAATACAAGTACATACACTGAAGGTTTTATTCGCTGATTTGCCTGAATTTGCATCCGTTTTGGCCTAAAACAATAATTTTTCATTAACCATTTTTGCTTATTTCAGGTATAATTATAATAGTAACAGTTCGTTTTATTATGTGATACATTATAAGTAATCTTTTGGGTTGTGTGGGCAATTTTTTTAATATAACTTCTTTATTCATGTCGAACGGTATGAAGTGTCTGGTTGCAATCGATACCGGAGTAGTGATATAATAACTTTTTGCCTGTATATGCGCTAGCGGACAAAAGTTTCAAAATTCAAATTATTATATATTAATATAGAGGATTAAGATTATGTCTGGCCATTCAAAATGGAGTACAATTAAACACAAGAAAGCAAAGGTCGATGCGGCAAGGGGAAAGACCTTCACTAAAGTCATTCGTGAATTGACTACAGCCGCAAAACTCGGTGGGGGAGACCCCAACTCAAATCCACGGCTGCGAACAGCGATCGATAGTGCCCGTGGAGCCAATATGCCCAAAGATAACATCGAAAAGGCTATTAAAAAAGGAACGGGAGAACTTCCTGGTGTTACTTATGAAGAAATGACTTATGAGGGTTACGGGCCAAACGGCGTCGCGGTATTCGTGGAAACCCTTACTGATAACAAAAACCGAACCACCGCTGAAATCCGCCATCTTTTTGGTAAGTATGGCGGCAACTTGGGCGAGTCCGGCTGCGTGGCTTGGATGTTTGACCGCAAGGGAGAAATTACGCTGGAAGGCGAAAATCTCAACGAAGATGAAATCATGGAAGCGGCGATCGAGGCAGGTGCCATGGATGTCCAATTTGACGAGGGGTTCTGTCAAATATATACAGCCGTTGAAGATATAGATTCGGTTCGCCAAAGTTTGGAAAGTCAAGGATTTAAACCATCCAGTGTTAACTTAACACGTATCCCCCAGAATTACGTCGCGCTTGAAGGGAAATCCGCTGAAACAATGCTAAAATTGATGGACCTTCTTGAAGAACATGACGATGTACAAAATGTTTATGCCAATTTCGATATTCCGGAAGAAATACTGCAAAATGCATGATGACAAGTGACTTTTAGAATAGAAATATTACGATCAACGGGCTTTGCAGTCCGTTGATTTTTTTGATATGGATGAGCAGCGGGAAGAACGTCTATTAGGTATTGATCCAGGTTTGACGGCAGTGGGATTTGGAATCATTGATTCTATCGGCCGAGAAGCCAAACTTGTGACTTTTGGCACTATAAAAACTTCGTCCCGGCAGAATTTTCCGGAGCGCTTAAAGATTATACATGATGGTATTCAGGACATTATTAAACAATATCATCCTGACCGCCTAGTTTTTGAAAAATTGCTGTATTGCAAAAATGTGTCTATCGCTTTGTCTCTGGGGCAGGCACGTGGAGCCGCCATTTTAGCGGGGGCAGAATTTAATTTACCCATGTCTGAATATAATCCTACTGAAATAAAGTCCGCCGTAGTGGGACGGGGAAGAGCGACAAAAGAACAAGTGCAAAAGATGGTTCAGTTGCTGCTATCTTTGGATGATATACCGGAGCCTGATCATGCGGCTGACGCTCTGGCTGCCGCATTGACCCATGTGCATATCCAAAATTTTGCGTCAATAATACGATGATCTCATTTTTATCGGGCCTATTGGCCGAGAAAAACGAACAATATACCATTATCGATGTCGGCGGAGTAGGTTTTAAAGTCTTCATACCGGTTTCCACCTTTCGTGAACTCCCGCCAAGGGGCGAAAAATGCTTTCTCCATACCCATCTGGTTGTCAAAGAAGATGAATTTATACTTTTTGGCTTTAATACTGAAGAAGAAAGGGAAATCTTTCAAATCTTAATGGGTGTAAGTGGTGTGGGAGCAAAAATGGCGGTAGATGTCGTCTCGCATTTGCCGGTTGACCGTCTGGTTCATTCAGTACAGAACAATGAAAGTACATATCTATGTCAGGTTCCGGGAATCGGAAAAAAGCGGGCAGAACGTATTTTGTTCGATCTGAAAAATACCAAGCATCCCCTTTTTCTACGGCATGCGATTTCCTCTGTACGGCGTGAAGACAAGAAACTCCCTTCCGATGACCGTATTACAGAATCTGTGGAAGCCATGATTGCATTAGGCTGTAAACCAAACGAAGCCCAACGCGCCGTCGGTAAAGCGATTGAAAACCTAGGTGAAAACGCAGACGTGGCTGACATAATCCGGGAGGGATTAAAGCACCGTTCCGCTGTTTAATACAACGTATCGCCGGCATCTTGCCGGCTCAAATGACCGCCGAGACGGCAGCGTCACTTCGGGGGACGTCTATATGTCCGGATTTCTAGTTGGCTAATGCAGGTCGGTTCAGAAGCCGTGAGTATGTCATAGCATGCTTTTCCAACATCGATGGGCGTGATTTTCCAAGTTTCTTTCTCATTTTGTGAATCGGTTTCCACTGAACCCGGGAAAACTGTAGTAACCTTAATGCCGTAATCTCTCACTTCCTGAAAGAGCGATTCGGAAAATCCTGTTACGGCATATTTTGAAGCGGCGTATCCGCTGCCCCCTGGCAAGGGCACATGACCTGAGATGGAAGATATGTTGATGATATGCCCATGTCCTTGATCTCTTAAATAAGGGAGGACGTCTCTGGTGGCATAAAACAATCCATTGATGTTGGTTTCGATTTGTGCATGCCATTCCTCTAATGAAATATTGAAGACATCTTTGCGGATAACCAAACCTGCGTTGTTGATTAAAGCGTCGATACCGTTCATGCCTTGAATGAGATTGGCGATACCGGACGAGGTGGCATCTGGATCACGCAGATTACCGACAGAAATGTTGCAGGTTCCTCCGGCGTCTACGATTTCTTGTTGAACTTGTTGCAGCCTGCTTTCTGTACGAGAAATAATGCCGACATGAAAACCTTTACTGGCCAGGAATGTGGCGATTCCCCGGCCAATTCCTTTGCTGCCGCCTGTTACGATTACCTTCATCATTTTTTAAGATTCTCCATGAGTTTAATTTGGTCTGCAACCGCCTGATGTATTTGGTCTATACCAACTCGAATCTGCTCCATGCTGTCGCGGTTGCGAATTGTTACTGCATTATCATCCAGGGATTCATAATCCACGGTGATGCATAAGGGCGTGCCGATTTCATCCTGACGGCGATAGCGTTTTCCTATGTTTCCGGTTTCGTCATACATGGTGCGGTAAGGCCCTCTTAGATCGGCTTCAATTTTCTTGGCCACTTCCACTAAATTAGGTTTTTTGAATAGAGGAAAAACTGCAATCGTCACCGGTGCGACTTTAGGTGAGAATCGAAGGACAAAACGCTCTTCCATCTCGCCTTTATCGTTGGGAGCCTGGTCGATGTCATAAGCATCGCTGAGGAGAACCAGAATGGTGCGATCTACACCTGCCGAAGATTCAATAACAAAAGGAATGTATTTTTCTTTGGTCACATCATCGCGATAGGTCAAGTCTTTTTTGGAAAACTCCATGTGCCGTTTTAAATCGTAATCGGTTCGGTTTGCGATTCCTTCCAATTCATTCCAGCCCATGGGAAATTGATATTCCACATCATAACAATCTGCGGCATAATGAGCCAATTCATCCGGATCATGCTGCCGCAAGCGAATCTTTTGTTCGCGGATACCAAGCGAAATGTACCAGTTTTTCCGTTTTTCAAGCCAGTATTCAAACCATTTTTTTGCTTCATCGGGATGAGTAAAGAATTCCAGTTCCATCTGTTCAAATTCACGTTGTCGGAAAATAAATGATTTGGTTGTAATTTCGTTGCGGAAGGATTTACCGATTTGGGCGATCCCGAACGGTACTCTCATGCGGGAGACTGTCAGGATATTTCTGAAATTCGGGAAAATTGTTTGGCAAGTTTCTGGGCGCAAATAAGTAATATTGGATGAATCCTCCACCGGCCCCCAGTGAAGTTTGAACATCAGATTGAAATCACGGGCTTCGGTTAGTTCTCCTCCGCATTCTAAAGGAGATTTGCTCGGTTTATTGGGACAGGTTTCTTCCTCCAACTTGTCCGCGCGGAATCGATACCCGCAGGTTTTACAATCTACCATCGGATCATGAAAGCCTTCAACATGCCCGGAGGCTTCCCATACTCGCGGGTGGGTTGTTATGGCGCCATCCATACCGACAACATTATCTGTATAGGTGACAACGTCCTGCCACCAGAGATGCTTAACATTGTTTTTTAATTCAACTCCCAAAGGGCCGTAATCCCATGAGGCCGCGAATCCCCCGTAAATTTCACTGGAAGGGAATATAAATCCCCGGCGTTTGCATAAAGAAACGATGTCATTGAGAGTCGGCTGAACGTTGTTTTGGTTTTCCATCGATGTTGTATCCTCTTTCTTTTCAACAAATTCTCAGGTATTTTCTGATTGAAGCCGAAAATCAAAAAAGTAAATAAATGATACTTATCATGGTCAAGACGTTTGCTATGCGTTTTTGTGGTTGAAACGTCTAAAACTTGATATGAAATTTATATTACGGTTGATCATTTGGCGGTTATAATTGCTTTCGTAAAATTATATCATTTGGATGCTCAAATGCTGAGTATAGTGATACTTAAACACCCTGAAATGTGCTATAGTATCTTAGTTCGAACGCTTATGTAAGAGAGGACGGGATGAAAAACGTTCAACTGAAAAAAGAACTCGAACTTCTTTTTGGAGAGGAAACAGTACAATTGGCTCTGGTGCAGGAGGTACTTGCCCGGCGTTATATTACCAAAAATCCAATTAAAGTTCGGAAAGTATTGGATCAATTTCAAAAAACAAAGAATATTGAACAACAAAAAAAATTGGTGGCTGACTTCGACAAAGAATTGACACGTGCATTTATTTGTTCGTTGTTATGCGGAACAGCTTCTCAAGCTGTACTCGACCTGGCCACACGGGCGATTGATGATAAACGTTCCGGCCGGGCTGTGTTGGGGGGCAAAATTCTCAAAAAATAATTGTTCACATTATTCATTATTCGGAAAGGAACAACAATAAAGAAGTAACATCATGTATTGGAAAAAGAAAACCTCGATAAAAACAAATAAGCCGAAAAAAGTCCAATCGTCTCTCATCAAACCTTCTCCCAAGCCATTTATCGAACGGGATAAACGTATCGACTTACAGCTGACATGTTATTTGCTGGTTGAGAAAACAGGGAATTTTTTACAAACCACCACGATCAATATTAGCAAGAGTGGAATTCTGGTTCGCTCACTGAAATCCCTTGAAACCGGACAGGAAGTGCTGTGCTTGATTTCCAATAAGAAAAATCTGACCAAGTTGGACTTGATGCATGGAAAACACACCCTCAAGGCTAAAGTTGTTCGTGTGGAAAAACAGGAAATACTTTATAGAATGGCTCTCCATGTAACGCTGGGACGAGTCAACCCGGTATCTTTCCTTGAATTTCAGGGGGATACAAAATACTGGTGGTCCCGGCATTGGCAATGACCTAGGAGAAACTGAATATGCCAACTACTTATCAGGTTTTTCTCAGTTATTCACACAAAGATCGATGGATTGCCAACCAAATGTGCAATTTGATCGAAAAAAAAGAAAAAAACTGGGGGTGAGAGTTTTTCTGGATGAAAAAAATATTAACGGAGGTGCATCCACCTTTTTTACAATTCGTAAAAATATTCAAGATTGCAATGAATTTTTGGTTTTATTGAGTGAATATTCAATTGATCAAAAGTGGATTCAATATGAAATTGGCGCAGCTTGGGGACTTGAAAAATATATTGTTGCTATAATAGATAAAGTGAATCCAAAGGAAATTCCTGATATAATAAGGAATGATAAAGCCATAGAACTTAATGACTTTGATTCGTATGTAGAACAGCTGATCAAACGTGTAAAAAAACAGGTGAGATAAATAGAAATAGATAGGAGTTTTTATGGCGCGTAGCCGACATGAAAACTCTA
>CAZXSQ010000253.1:0-10143 GCA_964643335.1 uncultured bacterium | reverse complement strand
AATCCGCTGTGCAAGAAGCATGTAACCAGCCTCTTTTTCGAAATCGAGTCAAGCAAATCATACTGGAGTCTATTTACGGCGAGCAGCTCAGCCCCCCATTAAAAATAATACCGGATTTGTTTGCCGATTGGCTGGATGAAGTCAATACATTTAGAATTCCCTCGATCGATCTAAAAAAACAATGGATTCATGGTGTTATTGTTGAATACCTCCCTAATATAGCCAATGAAATTTACCCTTTGATGATCGATGCTTATGTCTATGATCTCGCAGGACGCCATGATCCCAGGATTGCTGTTATAGGTATTCATTATTCATGGCTGGACGATTCACGTCGCGCCACTCGTGCTATTTGTTTTGATGAAGCATTTGATGATATTGTGGAAATTTCCTTTCCACTTTCTATCACATTGGATAGTGTTCAGTTTTTATGTATTTCCCCAGAAATCCACGAAAAGTTCAGCCGTTTATTTGAAGAGAAAATCGGTTTGGTTCAGATGAATCCCTCGTCTGTTTCCAAATTGGCAGATAATAAGTTCTACTGTTACAGGCAATGGCAGGAAGCTGGCATACCAACGCCCGAAGCCGTATTGATTGAAAAAGATCGTTGCCGGGATGTGAATCGCGAGTTATCCACTGCGTTTCATAGCCTTTTTTCCAATGTGGAAAACCCAATTTTGATCGCACAACCGAATGGTGGAACTGAAGGACGTGGCGCTAAAGCTTTTTATGGCCCAGCGGATTGGGATCCTTTTCTGGCCGTCAATTCCGATTTGATTACCCATGCGGAGTCTGTTCTCTTAAATGACGATCTTCTGTTGAGAAAGGGAGTGGGAAATTTGTTTTTGTTTGAAGATACCTCTACATCCGGTTCCTATTTCGATATACGCTTTAATATAACAAACGGTATAACTGAGAGTGGATTCCTTACGGCAGCAGGACAGGATGAATTTATTTCTTCTTTGGGAAGTGGAGGCCGGATTATTGAATTGAAAGACCTTCTGAGATTGAAATTATTGGCTCATAAATATGCAGAGCCTTTTTCAATCGATGATAGGAGCTGGGAACATATTGTTTCTGCCGCCGAACAGGCCGCTGCATGTTTTCCCGAATGTAAATTGGCCGGTGTCGATGTCCGCTTGGAATGGAATGAAGAACGTAATCCTCCTGTTATTCCTTATATTCTCGATATAAATCCCCGTCCTGCCGGGCTTGCTCATTCCCGTTTTCTTGATTCGGGAGAAACAGGTATCACTCAAGAACTCTGGAAAATACTCGGATAAAACAATATCTTGAGTAAAAATTAATTAACCAATATGCATTGATTTACGGAGACTTCGATGAGACACATCATTGAAACCTATGCTTATGCAAGAGCGGGATTGATCGGTAATCCATCCGATGGCTATTTTGGTAAAACGATTTCAATTTCTGTTCGAAATTTTCGTGCTCGTGTTTTATGTTACCCTTCGGCGAATCTAGAAATAAAAGAGAGTGCCATCGATCAACCGATTTGGACCTCGATCGACGATTTGAGAGAGGGTGTAAAAATGAACGGATACTATGGCGGCATCCGGCTTATTAGAGCAATAATTAAACGCTTCGCCGATTACTGTGATGAGAAAGGAATCCTGCTGCCGAAACGGAATTTCACCCTTGAATACGAATCGGATATCCCTGCCCGGGTGGGATTGGCCGGTTCCAGCGCGATTATTACAGCCACATTGAGAGCCTTGATGCAATATTTCGATGTGGAGATTCCAAGGGAGATACAACCGAACATCATTTTATCCTCCGAACGGGACGAACTTGGAATTGGTGCAGGATTGCAGGATCGTGTCATTCAGGTTTATGAAAATATCGTCTACATGGACTTCGATAAAGAACTGCTCGATAATC
Source organism: uncultured bacterium (assembly GCA_964643335.1). Lineage (GTDB taxonomy): Bacteria > Hinthialibacterota > Hinthialibacteria > Hinthialibacterales > Hinthialibacteraceae > CAZXSQ01. The sequence goes on along the minus strand of CAZXSQ010000253.1, from coordinate 8,244 downwards.
GAGGGTATGGAGAATATATCCCATTGGATGCTTCCAAACTGCCACCAATCTTTATTGCTTATGACACCCGCCTGAGTGAAGGATCGGAAGTGTTTCATAATAATATCCGTGAACGTTTTGAACGTGGTGATCCTGTCGTCGTGGACGCCATGAATAATTTTGCCTCTTTTGCAGAACAGGCCAAGGATGCGGTCACGAACGGCAACACAGAAATGTTGGGGAAACTCATCAATCAAAATTTTGATCTACGTTCCTCTCTTTACAAATTGAAGTCTACCGATCTTGAGCTGGTGAACCGTGCACGTGAAGTGGGTGCTACCTCTAAATTTGCTGGTTCAGGTGGAGCCGTTATCGGTACTTATAAAGACGACGAAATGCTGCGCCGCTTGTGGGAAACGTACAAAGAAATTGGGGCGGAAGTTATCGTTCCTCAAATTACAGAATAATAAAAAGCGGATAAATGGAGTTTTTATGCAAAAAAGACAATTCATCCTTTTTGGATTATGGATGGTTTCTATCGGATGTGCCAATATGCCAGGCAAGCCTATCTCTTCAACAAGAGGGATGCCTCTCGATATAAGCGGTTATTGCAATACCACCTATCAAAGCCCATGGCCGAATCACCCACCGTTCGGTTATCGGGATTGGTTCGAAGGAGATATGAACTATCAAAGAATTCCCTTTGATATTCCTGATAATGGCCAGGTCTTGACCCTTAAACCTGACAGCACATTCGAGGTTGATCTTTCCAATCCAATTTATGCAAAAGGAATCGCTCTTTTATGCAGTGGTAGTTTCCTTTACGATGAACCTCTTATTTTCACAGTCGAGATCGAAACCACTGACGATGTTATCACCCGTGAACTCAAAGCATATGAATGGTACTCTTGGGCTGCTCCATCAAAAGAATCGCCATCGTATGTAGTCCAAACATTTCCTATTTTTGTTGACGGGAAGGACGCTACAGGGCAGGCAGGTTATACGCAAGCTTCATTTTCCGGCAAAGTCAAAAAAATTCGTATCATTCATGATCAGAATAAAGACAGCCGGCAGCATTTGATGATCGCTGCCATCACTTTATTGCAAAGGTACTCTCCGACCATTACGGAACGATATATGAAAACTTCTTTTCCACCGATTCCTTGATAAGTCTCAATAGGAAAGGATTGATAGATGGAATCAAATGATATCGATGTCAAGCCGAAAAGACACAGGAAAAAGTGGGTCTCCTATACCTTTGGGTCTGAACTGCTTTCTTTAGAGCCTTTCGATGTACAACCGGTAACCGATATTCCGATCCGATTAGCGGTTGAGGAGGGAGCGATTAAAAAGAATAGCGAGCTTGCTCTATATACCATACAAGAAGAGTGGAACGGCCACCCAAAGGGCAGCATTGTTATTGCCGGGAAGATCGAAGAAGGCCAGCCTTTTGCAATTTGGATCGGTGATCAGTTAAATTTGAGCGCCGATAATAAGGATGACAAAGAGACTGAAAATCAAGAAGGACAACAAACACCTGATATGGACTCACCACCAGAAAGCCAAATCATTACCTCCCCATTAACTTCTCGCGACTTGAATGGGAAAGAAGTCACTTAACGCTACTGTGGTGAATGGCGTTACTTTTTATTGACTGAAAAAACCCGCTCGTTTCCTGGATACCTTTTTCAATATCATAAACAGGTTCCCATTTCAGGTGCTGCCGAATTTTTTGGTTGGATAAACATGAATGATATACATCGCCTTCACGAAATGGACCGTATATCGGTGACTGTTCTGAACCGGTGTATTTTTTGATCAATTCAAACAATGTATTGACAGTGGTTTGTTTTTGTGTGCTGACATTAAAAGCTGGATAAATTGCCGGATCAATCTCCGCGGAAGCTGCGAGAGTATTGGCTACGGCGACGTCTTTAACATAAACGAAATCCCGGGTCTGATTCCCGTCCCCGAAAATGACAGCTTCCTTACCGTTAAGCAGTTTCTCATTAAAAATTGCCATCACACCGGCTTCGCCATGTGGGTCTTGTCTTGGGCCGTATACGTTGGCATAGCGCATGGCGGCAAATTCAATCTCATATTGGTGGCGGTAAAAATAAAGGTAACGTTCGGCGACATGCTTACTGATTCCATAAGGTGACACACCCAAGGCCGGGTGATCTTCAGTCAATGGAAGAAACTGCGGTTCGCCATAAGCCGCTCCGGATGAAGCATATACCACTCGTTTTACTCCAAATTTTTGACAGGTTTTTAATAAATTGATTGTTCCCAGAATATTTATATTTGCGTCTACCTCGGGGGCACGGACCGAGTAAGAAACACTGATTTGTGCCGCCAGGTGTACCAAGATTTGTGGGCGTTCTTTTTCAAAAACCGGTTCCAGGTCATCCATTATATCCATTTCATAAAAGGGAACCGTATCCGGAATCTGTTCTCTCTTTCCAGTGGATAAATTATCCAGAACAGAGACCTGATGGCCTGCATTAAGCAACATTTCAACTGTATGGGAACCAATAAATCCTGCTCCACCGGTTACAAGACATCGTTGTCCTTCCATGGTCTCTCCTATTGATTAATTGTTTTCATCGTTTGTGTTGCATGATAACCGATAGTATAGGGTTCCGTGAATACCCGCACGAAACGAAAGTGTTTTATTCTGAATTTGAAAGGGCAGTGTTTTCTTCAAAGTGCCCGTACCGTCAATGGCTTTAATAGTCCAATTGTCATGTTTGGTGCGTAAAAAAATCCTGGCAGGTGTGTCTTTTAGCAGTACCGGCGACTCACCTGCATTTTGGAGAAGATAGCCATTGTTCTCACGCCTGGTTATAAAATTCGTATTCCGTGCTTCTGAAACAATGGTTAACAATAAATCTTTGGAATCCGGTATTGATTCACCGTCAATGCTGTTAACACAGATTACACCGAAATTTTGATCCGTTTCTATATAAAGAAAAGATAAATCTTGGTTTTGTATCCGGTTGAGATGACCGATTACTCCCTGAGTTTGAAGTGAATCGATTAAAACTAAACCGCGTTCTTGATCGTGGATTAATTCCGCATTTTTTGATGGGCGGTATTTGGAATCGTAAATCTCTTCAGGTTCTGTCGGAGCAAATATCAACGAACCGGAGGCTCTTTTATTCAAGTCCACTTCAACTTTCATGGATGTGGCCAAGCGGGTTGGCCTGGCATCATAGACGGAGACGGGTTCAGCGTTCAACAGATAGTCTTTATTCATAACCATTTGAGCGGTGCGCTGTGCTGGTGCTATGGAGTGTTGATGAAACGTCAGCGATGCGGCTGGGAACAACCCGAAGATACAAGGATCGTTGAAGGTCTCCAATGGAGCAAATATGTGTTCCGTATCGGTATCATGAAACGTACGATAGCCGAAAGAGATGCAGCCATTCCAATCCTGGAAACAGGCCATAGCGGCCATCCAGACAGGCAGCTCGGTCCGGTAATCATTCGGCCAGGGATGTCCCCATTCCGATATCACCATAGGTTTTTCTTTCAACCGGGCAAATGCCAGTTCAGAAAACAGATAACTGTCCTGTTCAAGATTGGCGTCCGTCATTCTTTGATTGGCATACCATTGCAACTGATTCAATGGGAAATTCCAAAATCCGCGAATTGTAATGAAATCGTGAATGAGTTGGATTGGTAAATCGAGTGTTTGGTCATATTGGCCGGTTCCACTGATTGGACATTTTACCCGAATGCTCCTTAAATAGTTTTTTAAATGTATATTGGATTGTTCTTCCGTTTCTTCCAAAAACAACTGCATTTCTTTTGTTGGATTAAGTAAATTGAGTTTGGGGGCAAATTGTGATTGGTTTTTTGGCTGGTCTTTTTTGTCCTTGTTAGATTTTTGATTCCTGCTTCCCCACCACTGCTGCCACTGATCATACAATTCAATTTTATAGGGAAGGACCACAGATCCTCCTGGTTTAAAATGATTGTTATAAAACAACTGTGTCATGACAATCATTGGGCTGTCACGATATTCTCGGTCTGTGTAGCGATTCCTATGAGACCATAATGAGAGTAAATAATCCCGATGAACTATCTGCAGCGACCGTGAAAAATGTATGTATTCACCAAATCCTGGAGGTATTGCCTGCCATTCCGGAATCCTGTCTTCAGGTTTTAAAGTGCGCAAATCCAAGCCGTCAAAGAAAGCATATATCCCCCGATTTTTTAATTGGAAAAGAAAATAGTCCAATCTATCAAAGGTTTCAACATTGAATAAGGTTCCTGTTTTTTGCTCATCGGCAAAAAGATTGGGTTCCACCCACTCTGCGTCCATATGCTGAAAACGGACTAGATTGATACCAAAGCGGGATAAACGTTCAGCAATGTCTGGCGCGAGTTCCTGGGGAGGAAAACAGGCTGAACCGATCATTGTTGTTCCCCAAAATCGTATTTCTGTGCCATCCTCAAAAATGAATCGATTGTCTTCTACACCAAGAAAACCGTGCTTGCCCGCCGGTGGATCGAGCAAAAAGGATAGATTAACCGGGGCTTTATTCCATGGCATGGAAAAAGGTTTCCATGAATCAGCATGTGTGAGAGCGGAGGAGAGAATAGAAAGGCCGATTATGATTGCATATACCAAGTAACTGCTTTTTGGGGGCATAAAACAAAATTGCTTGAACATTGCGTTTTTAACGAATACTTTTTTTGATTTAATAATGGGTATTTTTATGCATGGAAATAGGGCTGGATTTCATCAATTGAATCAGATTTCAACAAGAATTCCTCGATCTGTTTAAGTTTTTCAACAGAATCAATGTTATTTACCTGTTCACAAAGTGAAACCCCTTCTGCACCGAATTTTGATTTCAAGACAATCTGAATTGCTTCTTGCAATCCTTCAACTTTCTCTTTTTCTATCCCTTTTTCTCTTCCTTGTTCCAACCATTTTCTACATGTGTTGGCATAACTATTTCTCCCCGCACGGGCTAAGTTTTTTTGAATACTTTGCTGGATTGTAATTTCATCAATTTTCTCGGATGCTCCACTCAAGTATTTTAATGCTGTTTCCAAAAATTCCAATGCAGTTTGCTTGTTTTCTAATTGACTGATCAAATGCGTATCTAGTCGAACCGCATCCCAATGCCGTTACTATGTCCAAATCCAAATGGGATAAAATTTCTTCAGGCAGGAATTTAACAAATGATGAATGCAATCGTTAGCCCTGAGAGGTTTTGTATGTGGCAGCTGGCTTTTGATTGGGAAATCTAGTTTGGCCGATCCCTTTTTCTTTTGGAAACCTATGTGGACGGCTGCCGGTTTCGCGGCACCAGTTATCGCGCGGCAAATTGGCAATCTATTGGACGGACGTCCGGTTACAGCAAACGAGGCAACACGTATGTGTATCACGGAATCCAGAAGTAAATTGTTGTTTATATCTTAAATTCGAATTTTCGCCCCCTCATTGGTTGTTGTCAAATCCCCCCAAACCGCTCGCACTCTCTCAGCGCACTTTCAATCGGTAACGCGAAGCGGAGAAAAGAGAAATGATTCTACGACACGCCGATTAGCATCCCAACATTGCCCCCCAGATGGAGTTAACGGAAGAAGATATTCAGCAGATGGCAGATGAGTTGCAGCAGTTTTATCAGGAGTTAAGGCATGATCAATTATGCCAATTTATTAAAGCAATTTCCTGGATTGCAGATAGAAGTTAAGTAAATTGTAGGCTTGACAGATGGGAGGAGTTGCGGATAATTAAATTAAGAATGCGGGAGTAGCTCAGTTGGTAGAGCATCAGCTTCCCAAGCTGAGGGTCGCGGGTTCGAACCCCGTCTCCCGCTTACTGATTTTATTGAACTTAAAGCACTTATTGAAAATTTATTTTTTATCGCCATCCACTCTTCTGTCCACCCTTTTTCAAAATATTAAATCTAAAATCATTAATCCAATGCTTTTGGATTTTCTTTAATTGTATACAAATCAGCATGTTATAAAATTTGATGATTTCTGGAAGACTAGAGCATCAGCTCGATTATCTGATGGATTCAAATCGTTTATAATTTCTCTGCATCATGCTTTGAATAAGGAGAAAAGCCTAATGAAACTGAGAATTATCGTTTTGACAAGTTTGTGTTTATTTATGAACGATGCTTTCCCACAGGAATTTTTCGAAGCGAAAGTGCATGAACGTGATATGGGAACGTCTCGTAACAAAATTGGTAACGTTTTAGTCTTCTGAAAAAATAAATTACACCGAGCGTTACTTCAGAGGCGGTTTCGAAGTTTTATATAGTATGAACCGAAACCGAGAAACCGCTCAGAAAATTCTCCAGGAAATCCTGGAGGGTGTCCGGGAACTGACCGAAGAGGCGATTCGCGCTCTCATCCGGGAAGATCAGGAAGCAGCCGTCTTTCTCATTCTCGAACAGGCTCTCCGCCTCAAGAAATTTCTGGCGGCCAAACAGACTCAAAAAATCAGCACGCCATCCGGAATGGTTCCTCCCTACGAAAAATCCGCCAAAGGAAAAAAGGATAAAAAACGCGGGCGAAAACAAGGACATCCTGGAAGCGGGCGTAAGAAAAACACGAAAATCACGAATCGAGTACAGCATCCTCCGCTGGAGCGATGCCCGGATTGCGGAGGGCCCGTCACTCCTTGCCAAAGCGAAAGCGCCAAACGTACCCGCGTGATTGAAGACATTCCGGCTAATATCGAACCGGAGGTCACCGAACACGAAATTCCCCGCTGTTATTGTCCGCATTGCCAAAAACTGGTGGAGCCGAAAGTCGAAGACGCGCTGCCCAACGCCACCCTGGGAAACCGGGTGGTGGCCCTGTCCGCCCATTGGCATTACGGACTGGGGATGCCCTCCCGGCAGATCGCCGACATCCTGAGCGGACATCTGAACACTGCCGTTTCGCTGGGGGGATTGTTCGGCATGTGGAAACGCCTGGCCGATTGGCTCCAACCATGGTGCGGGCAATTGATCGATGAAATGCTGGAGAGCGCCGTGCTGCATGGGGATGAAACCGGCTGGCGCGTCAATGGAAAAACGTATTGGCTCTGGTGTTTCACCAACCGGGACGCCACGTTTTACATGATCCATCCAAGCCGGGGCGATCCGGCGTTGTTTGAGTTTTTCCGCGATACTTTCCAGGGCGTTCTGGTGAGTGATTTCTGGGCGTGTTATGCGCACATCAACACAACGCATCAGTATTGTCTTGCGCATTTGCTGCGCGAACTCAAGAAGGTGGATGGAACCAACTCATCCGCGGCCTGGAAGGAATTTTCCAAGAAGGCAAAACGGCTGTTTGGCGACGCGCTCCGATTGTATCATCGGGAAGGATACGATCCCAAGATGTTTCAATCGCGCATCGACCGGCTGTACCAACGGTTGATTGATTTGATGCTGATCCAATCTACAGATAAGGATGTCAAACGAATCGCCAAGCGCCTGGAAAAATACTGGGACGAACTGTTGGTCTTTTTGACTCACCCGGAAGTTCCTCCCACGAACAATCACGGCGAACGGGAAATCCGTCCGGCGGTGATCATGCGCAAGATGATTCAGGGAAACCAAAGCGAGGCGGGAGCGAAGACGCAGTCCATTCTGATGACGGTTTTTCGCACACTCAAACGCCGTGGTTACAATCCGTCAGACGCGGTGGTGGATGCACTGAAAACCGCCATCCGCACCGGTCAATTGCCCCCTCTTCCGCTTACCCTGCCTTCAAACAACTAAATCGTTACCAAAATTGAAAGAGAAGAGTGGTTCCAAGACATGGGTTTTGGACTGTTCGTTCATTGGAGCGTCGATTCACAGATCGGTTCGGTTGTCAATATAGTTCTTCAATCCGTGGAAACAACAGATAACAGCAGGGTATCCTTGCTCGGTCATGGCAGAGACATACTTGAATATCAGCCGGATATCGATCCCCAGCCGCAATGGGAAATGAAAGAAGATGACTTGCATATTACAGCCATGCGCGCTCAGCGGTTGTACGATGATTGCGATTGGCCGAATCCGGTCGTATTGAAGATAACGAATGTGAATGCAAATATGGATTAGTCATTCACGTTCAACATAAACAGCAAATACCCGAGGGTCTTCAAGCCGGATTCCGTCGTAGTTCACTCGAACGCGAATTATTTCATCTGGAATTGAAACGATATTTCCGTTTTTCCAGCGCACGGGATATCTCAAGAAATCGTTGTCATCAAATGCCAGGCATTCTTCTCTTGAATACCCTTGTACCGGTTGAAAT